>JAJRTO010000412.1 GCA_024278235.1 Candidatus Poribacteria bacterium | reverse complement strand
TGAGCCGCGCTCTCGATTACTTCGAGAGGGATGACGACATAGACCACGAACGTGTTGCTGTGATGGGGCACTCGCGTCTTGGCAAAACCGCTCTCTGGGCAGGGGCCCAGGATGAGCGATTCGCCCTGGTGATCTCCAACGATTCGGGCTGTGGTGGTGCGGCGTTATCCCGCAGACGATTTGGCGAAACCGTGGCGCGTATCAACAGGGCATTCCCACACTGGTTCTGTGCAAACTTCAGGCAGTACAGCGACAATGAGGATGCCTTGCCCATCGACCAGCATATGCTGGTCGCCCTGATCGCTCCCCGGCCCGTGTATGTGGCGAGTGCCGCAGAGGATCTGTGGGCCGATCCACGTGGGGAGTTTCTCTCCGCGAAGCATGCCGATCCTGTGTACCGCCTGCTCGGCACAGATGGCATGGAGGCGGATGAAATGCCGGAACTCAATCACCCTGTGCAGAGCACCATCGGCTACCACATTCGACCAGGCAAGCATGATGTGACAGACTACGATTGGGAATGCTTCATGAACTTCGCGGACCGGCATCTTGGAGGTTAGGAATCTTGACATTCACACGGTTCTCGTGTACACTGATCTCGTTATGAGAAATGTCACCTTATCTGCCGATGAAGCAATCCTTGAGCAAGCGCGACGACGAGCTGCAGCCGAAAATACAACCCGCAGAAACAACAGATAGCCCGCCAAGTCATTCAACATGGTTTACAGACCCAGCGAGGTGTTATCAGCACTCAGATCGTGCAAGAATTCCTCAATATCGCGTTGCGCAAGTTTGTACGCCCATGGTCATCAAGCACATGGGATTACTATTGTGAATCCGTTTATGTCCCCGTGACTGCCCGGTATTCGACAAGGAATTCCACACCAGCGGCCAGGTTCTGCTGCGATTTCTGAAGATGCAGCCCGCGCTCCGAGATGATCGATGAGACGTGGAGGTTCCTCAACAACGTCCTACCCATGACCCAAACGCTCCAGGAATTCATCGAGCCACCGACCACTATCCTCGTGATGCGTGAACCCCTGGTGATGTGCAAAAATGTCAGGGATGTCCTCGTCCGCGTGACAATCGGAGCCGGCGACTGAGAACAGCCCATGACGCTCGCAGTAGGCCCGGTAAAGTTGCGTGTACTCCGGTGGTATCAGGTTCTTGTTGATGCACTCGACCCCATCCAGACAACATTCCTCACGGAGTCGATCCATCCTCGTGACATCATAGCCACGGAAATATCCATAGGGATGCGCAATGGCTATCAATGCACCTGTCTGCTTCACGACGGGGACAACATGCTCGACGCTCGGATAGGGTGGAAACGGAACTGCCTTCCTCGCCCGGCTCATGAACTCCGAGTACTCCGTTTCTTCAGCGATGAATCCACGTTCCACGAGGTACTCGCGCAGCACGCCGTTCTTTATGTGCGTCATGCCCTGCACTACAAGTGCGTTCGATGGCCGATAGGATTCCAGCAAATCACGACGATGCGCCTCGGTGAAATCATACCCCAATGCCTGCAATGCCTTTGGTAGTGCGGCACCCGTCTCCTGCTGCCAGACGTGGTAGACGTGACGCAACCGCTGAAGTTCCTCCGGAAAATCAGTCGGGAAACCATAGCACAGAAGATCTACCGAACCAATCGAAGTGGTCACAGTGAGTTCTGCCGATGGGATTGTCCGGACTTCGGGATAGTCCCGTGCAATGCTTAGCACTTCCTCCAGAGAGTCCAGCACATGATGGTCCGTGATCGCCAGACAATGCACGCCGAGTTCGCGAGCGCGTTTGAAGTAGCTCTCCGGATGTGCTGTGGCATCGTAGCTCCAATAGGTGTGCAGATGCAAATCGTATCGGTCGATGTGACTTGTGGGTTCGTTCATGGGGTGGTTCTGCCTTTCCCGTAAACAACCAGCCATCGCTCCGTATCCTCACCAACAGGCGGGATCGTGAGATAGCCGTTCTTTCCATTTTCCATGATGGGATCAAACTGCCATCCCGTACCCGCTGGTTCGAGATGTACCCGATAACCGTCAGGGAACCAGTCAGTAGGGACATAGATGCGAGTCGCTGCACTGATGTCCGGATCTTCCTGCCACCGGCAGTGGAAGGTACGCTCTCCGAAGTTGGATTCGATCTGGAGCAACGAACCTGCTACAACTTGAGGATAGGGACGTGCGAGCAGCGGGAGGTAAGGTGCGTTATCCACTTCACCGCGACTGCCATAGGACCAGTAAGTGTCACTGAAGCGATGCTCCTCAAGCTGACGAACCACCATCTCTGCGGCGGAGAACGCATCTTGGTTCCCGTAAAAAGCCCCCCATTCTCCGATCAGCACCGGGAAACCCACGCGCTCACCCGTCCTGGCATGTTCTCGGAAGATCCGGCGTACCCGTCCCTCCTTTGCCTGAGCAACCTTCTCTGTGTCCGTCACAAGGTCATAACCATGGAGCGCCAACGCCTGTTGTGGATCAGGTTCTCCTTCTCCCATCAAAATCGGCACGACGCCGCTCGGCGTGCCACCGTTGGTGAACAGGTGTGCCTCCATGAACAGGATGTGCGTTTGATCCACTTCGCGGATGGCCGCCGCCACCCGATTGTGGAAATCTGCAAGCGTCGTACGCTCGAACTCCTGGGAAAGATGTGTCCCGGCATCAGTGAATGCACGGTACACGTCCAAGTCGTCGAGGAATTCGAGCAACCCATCCGCCTGTGCCACCATCTCCATCAGCGAACCGAGGCTCAGCTTCGTCCCTCGCTGCTCCGCCATCTTCTCCACAGCAGCCTTTACCTTGATCAACAGGGTCGGGCGGATCCTGGATCCTGGGAAGGGCTCGTTGAACAGATCGTAACCGAGCACGGCAGTCTCATCTGCGTAGCGCTTCGCGACATGCTGCCAGGCGGCGGCAAAGTGGTCCTGCAAGCCGACCTCGTCGGGCGCAGGCGCGTTTGCCCAGAAATTATCGAACGCCGTTTGAATAGCCCGGCTGGTGAAGTAGGCCATCCCCCAGGTGGGCCCCGTGCGGAGGTCGGGCTTCCCCCCATCCAGCACTGCCCAGGGAGGTGCACCATCCCCTCCGCCGGGGAAATGTGCGCTGTAGAGATCCTGGTGCATGTCGAGCAACACATACAGGCCGTTCTGTTTCGCCCACTCGATGCGTTGATCGATGCGACGCAGGTACTCCTCGTCGTACCGTCCCGGCTCAGGTTCAATGCCATCCCAGAAGATGCTCAGACGGATGCAATTGAACCCCCATGACCGCATACGTGCAAAATCCTCGGGACCATGCCAGGACACGTAACCACGTTGACGCGACTTTTCGCTGAGGTTGATCCCGTGCAGCAGCACCTCTCGGCCCTCGGTGTCGATGAATCTTCCGCCGTCCACACGGATGGAAAGCAACAGATCCGGGGATGCACACACCGAACCGGTAACGACGGCAATCAAGCTGAGGACTGAAAATAGCGGTAGTTTCATCGTGGTAAAACCTCCAGACTCGGATCAATCCTACCTGGTTTGAGCAGTGAACTGGTCGAACCCTGCTTTCATGTATTCCCATACACCCACTTTCCAGGTGTCCACGCGCTTTCTCTCAAGTTCTGTGCTGGCAAGTTGCACGGCCTCCTCGATGTCGCGTTCGAGTTCGCTCATGCGCTCTGACGTGCCAAGTCGACGCCAGGAGGCTTCTGGGCTGGTGCCCACAATTCCCTCTGTCCGGTTGATGTCTGAAATGCGATAGTAAAACCGCTTCATCGGCTCTGAGGCCGCGCCAAAGTAGCAGGAGAAGAATTCATCCACAAGCTCCTGGTAATCGGTCCTCACATCGAAGGCCGTCTGCATGTAGAGATAGTAGTCCAGTTGCTGGCCTATCCCGCACAGGAAGACGCCGCGCACGCCGTCTTTGTGGTAGCGTTTCACCTCCTGTGAGATGACGTCGGGCATGAAGCAAGGGAAGCAGTTCCATCCCCCGATCACGGCAGGTTCCATCGGATGGTGGAAGTAGTTCCAGAGGTAGATGGGGCGTTCCCTGTCCGCAACCCACAGGCGATAAAGCGCGAGATCGTTCTCGAACACGGCCTTGTCGTAACCATAGCATATCTGCAGGCAAGGCGCGATGCTCACGTTCGGTTCCAGTTCCAGTCCTTTCGGGGGATAGGCGTAGGAAGCATAGGCCAAGGCGGCGATGAACTTGTCCGGGTGAGTCTTGCGGACTTCCTTCGCAACCTCGTTGACGAAGCGGAAGACGTAGTAGCTATTGCTGGCGTTGCTGAAAAAACCTTTGCCGCGTTCGTCCTGCCGGCTGATGGCAAGCACTTCCTGACACCGGTCGCATTCACACCAGGAGGCGTTGTCGTCCGGCACAACGGCAAAATAGTCACCCATCGCCTTCAGCCCTTCCGGCAATCCTCTCCCGTCGAAGAAGTCACGAGCTACCTGCGCGACTTTCTGGATGAGCCTGGGATGGGTGTAGCAAAGTTGACTCCCCTTCCCACGACCCACGGCCTGATATTCCGGATCATTGAAGATAGATCGCACGGTCTGCGTCCAGATCGTGTGGTTACCGGCCCATTTTTCTCCACCGACGCGCATGCGCCGCCAGTAGAGGTTGAGTTCATCCCCGTTCGGATAGTTCCACTGCACCTTGAGGATGGGCCAACCGCCACCAATACCGTGGCGATGCTTCAGATCGGATGACCGCCGCACATCACTGCCATGCACAGTCAACGTCCTTGCAGTGGGAAACACGACGTTCAGTTCCGTCGGACCGTACCAGCGGATGCCGCAGAACTGCTCCAGGAAGGCGTAGGTAGCGTAGCATGTACCCTGGTCGTCGAACAGGCCCGGCAGGGCGATGGGCATGGGGTTTTGCATATCGCGTCCCGTTGCTTTGTGATAGTCAATCCGATGGCGGAGGGATGCCAGCGATTGGCCGTAGGTGCTGCTCCCCAGTTCCCTTCGGTTTTCCTCCGTATCCTCCCAATCGCGCCCGATCAGGATGAGTGTATCCGGCAGAAACTGTATGAGATATTCCTGTGGGTCGAAGTCGCTACTGCGGATGCCGAGTCTCCGGGTATACGCGCTTTCACCGACGAGAATACGGCTACCGGTGACCACGTCAGCGTCGGTCCTGATGGGCAGGATCGCGCCGGTGATCTTCTCAATGTGGTATTGGAGTTCCAACGCAGCCAGCTTAGCCGCAGGTGTTGGGTTCTCCGCGACGATGATGGTTGCACTCGGCTTACCGTCTGTGACAAGAGTCAGATCAGTCGATCCCTTACTCTCTGCGACGGAGATGTTCAGAAACAGCCCGAGCATCGGGATCGTCATGAGTATCAAAAACGTCATCAGGATTCTCCTTGTCATTCTACAGCAGTAGCCAGCTTATGGTTTCTCATGATCAGAATGTGCCTCAAGTGAAAGG
>JAJRTO010000411.1 GCA_024278235.1 Candidatus Poribacteria bacterium | reverse complement strand
TGTGGCCAGAAGTCCCCTTGCCCCAATCCCTGAATCACTGTCGGAAGCCCCAGTCTTCCGGGTTCGGCAAGCCTCGAGCGGATGGCTTGATAGGCTTTCAAGGCGCCCGTATGGTCCCCATTGTCCCACTTCTCATACATTTCCATCACTCCACGCAAACCCTCCGTGGCCTGGATTTCATGCTCCGAAAACCATCCGTCCATAGATAGTATGATCTCATCGATCAGTTCTCCAACGCTCCGAAAAGCATAGCGACAGTAGAGTTCGCGAACACGCTCCCATTCGCGCAACCGAAAGACGCTGTAAGGGTTTTCCAGCACACCGATGCGGCAGGAGTATCCAAGAGGAGTGCGCTTCTTGGGGTCATACTCATCGAAGTCTACATACGAGATATCCACGTCAGCAAACGCACCGAACAGAAACGCGCCAGCGACCATGCTCTTCTTGCCACCCGTAATATCCAACACGAGGCGCTCTTGCCTCTTGAGATAGGGCATGAGTTCCCGACGCAGCTTGCGGAAGACGTAGGAAGGATGATCGTGATCCAGCGGGATGAACTTGACATTCTTCTTAGCAAACGCAACATCCTTCTCAGCAAACGCAACATCCGGTAACATGGCGATATAGCCTGCGAGATCCTCTCCGAACTCGTGGCCGGTCCAAGATGAATACTGTGCATTGAGCACCAACACCACACGATTCGGTTTGTAAGCGCAGATGGATTGTAACAGTGGATCCACCGAGAACCCCACCAGTAGTACCAGCACACCGCCCTGTTTGTCTGAGCCGGGCAAGCGTGCCGGTTCCTTGTCATCACTGGCCGCGCATTCGAGTTCACGCGGGAGCACATGCTCGATGTAGTGCTTGACTCGTCTACGACTCACTGGATCAGAAAACTTACCCCAGTGGCTGTTTGTATTAGTTTCAGCTCGTAGACGTAAAGTTGGATCTATTGGCATTATCTCTCCTCCTATCTTGTGTGGGATTGTTCGACCAACTCCCTATACTAGCGCTGCTCACTTACGATTAAGGGGACGATTCCCTGATCAGCCTCTGCCGAATCCTGTCCTCATTCGAGACACGGTACTGGGCATTTCGGAGAAGGTCGAAGAATCTCTGCTGCAAACCTGGCATATTGGTTTTTGCTCCCTCCAGATGCTGCGTGTGCTTTCAGAGAGCCTCTGGTACTGTGCCTCTGTGAACTCTGATTATGGTATCATGAAGGCTTGGCTTGCGCATCTCTCTGTCTCTGCCACAAGTTCATAATCCGCTGGGTTTCCTGCGGCGAGAGACGGAAACCTGTAGCAAGTAGGTCGCTGAGAGCCCGCTCGAAATCCACATTTCCTCTCTCGGCTGCCTTGAGGAGGACGCCAATGGTTCCAGTAATTCGCAAGTCGTGTGCCTGTGCGTGCAAGCGTGCCAGTCTGTCATCCAAAATGACCAGATCGGCTTTCATAGCGATAGCCAGTATGATACATGCGGCTTCTCCCTCGCCCAGGATTGCCTTCAAAGTCCGAAGTGCAGATGGATCTGAGACCTGGCACCGTCTGATCCAGGTGGCATTCCGAACTTCAGCCTCGCCGGGCTTGCCTGCGCCCTGCAAAACAACTTCGGCATAAACCTCGTCAGGGATGGAGATCTCACCGAAAAGCTCGCGGAGCAGTTCAAGTTGCCCCATGGCCGAGAGGTGAATAAGGGGCGTCGCATTACAGACCACTTTCATTACGGTAATACTTCCTTCAATGCAGTCCAGTCGTCGGCTGCGTCCTGAACATCATAAGCGAGCCACACATCATACTTGGCAAGCCGCTGTATCATTTCGTATCGTGTTATGCCTACAACCTCCGCAGCCTTTCCCAGCGACAATCGCCCCGCACGGTAGAACTCCACTGCCAGGATTTCTCGGATCATGGGAGTTAGGTCGGCTTCGCGTACTCCCATGGCAGCACAAAACGACTTTGGCAGATCCACTGTGATTCTGACTTTATCCATCGTTTACCCCTCCTCAACGGTTTATTCTGATGTCATCGGTATTGTTCCTTCTATTACAAACTCCTCCAGCTATCAGCCCTTCATCCATACTTCTTCTGATCCCTTTACCACCTCCGCCACCACCGATGCCTGCTCCGGATAGAGTCGCGCCAGCAGTCCGTACATCCGATAGGCAGCATCGAGATAGTAGGCACAGGGGATGAGAAGAAGTCATGCCTTTACTCGCATCCTGCTAATGAGTGTCAGCACCTGTGCTTGCATGGTTTCCTCAGCAATTCCCACTCTAGTTTCCATGGCGGTGGTCAGCTCCTCTGCCTCTGATTGTGCTACTCGAACCTTACTCAGTACCTCCGCGCGCTTCGCTGTATTTCCAATCTTCCATACGCTCTGCACGGCGTTAGTAAGGGCGTCTTTTGCTGCCTTCCATTGTCCTTCTCGCATCAGCGCTACCGAGATTTCCTGAAATGATATCGCCTGATCGCGTTTCTTCGGAATCTTCTGTGCTGTCTCCAGGGCAGCCTGCACAGCATCATCCCAGGCGTCCATGCTATCTTCCGTCAGGAGCCCCAGCAGGGAAATCTGCATCTGACCAATGTGCGCCTGGATAGTCTCTAGCTCTTTCAGGACGGACTCTACTTTTTCCCATGCGTAAGGCATTGTACATCTCCCCTCTGCGGAGTTCCCTCCATTAGGATGATCCTGAAATAACCCCGCAATCTCGCTGATCGTGTGTTTAGCTTTCTTTAGCTCGTTGATATCGTATTGAGCGAGAGTGGTAGATCT
>JAJRTO010000410.1 GCA_024278235.1 Candidatus Poribacteria bacterium | reverse complement strand
GCGGAGATCTCATTCAGTCCTGGCTGTAGATTGACAGTCGCTTCGAAAGCATTCTTCACAACCGAGACAGCCTTATCACCAACCCCTCCGGGAACGCGGATGTAGACCTGCTGTATAGAAACATCGGTGACGATTCCAACGATCTTTACGGTTTTCTGACTCACAAACACCTTATCTTTTGGGAACAAGATCTTGAGAGGTGCTTCTGGTTCTACAGCAGACTCGGGCTGAGTTTGTGCATTGATAGCGCTTATCATCGCCAGGGTTATAAGAATTCCAATGACAAACGAAATTCTTCTCATTTTTTCGCTCTCCAATTCCTCTTCGGCTGACGTAAAATGGTGCTCGCATTGCTGACCAAAGAGCTATTGCTTCACCGGGATGAGCGTAGGGAGTTCTGCGAACAACTCCCCACATCCCGGCAGGTGAACATCAACGCTTTGCAGGACAAATGGATTGAACAAAACACATACACAAACAAACCAAGGGAAAGGATTGAATCCTTTCCCTTGATTTGTTCTATTGGGCTTCAAGAGCTGCGATGAGTTTTTGCAACTCTTCGAGTTTCTTTTTCAGGACAGGGAGAGCCTCCTTGTCCATTTTCATTTTGGTTGACATGTGGGGATTGTGGCACTTCACGCAGGCGCCTCCGGGAGACTTGTTGATGGTCGCCCTTTTTAGCTCCTTATCCTTGATACTACCGGCAAGATGCTCGCTTCCGGCCCCATGGCACGATTCACAACCTGTGTTTTCCAGGTTAGAAGTCGTTGCGGAATCCACGAACCCGCCAGCTTCTCCAAACCCGGTGGAATGGCATTTAACGCACTCAGCATCCTGCTCGCGCCCCATCATCTTCAGGGTTTCAAAGCTCTGAGCATGCGCTGTTTTCTGCCAACTTCTAAACGGCTTCATGTGGCATTTTTTGCACTTCGAGCTACCCACGTAGGCGGCATTTTCCGAGGGACCCGCAAAAATGCCCACAGCAAGTAATAGTACGGCACCCGTCACGATGGTAGCCATGATTGCTACTTTACGTTTCATTGACTTTCGTTCCTCCATGAATAGACGATTTCAAAATGATGGTAAGTGGCCTGCAAAACGCGTCGTACTTATCTACCACCTCCCTTCTCCTATGTCCAATACAGACATAGGCATACTGCTACTTGTTCCACAGTCTATCTCCGCAACAAACCACTGTCAACGTATGTCCATCCCGGCTCCCTGGTATAGCGGAATCGATCTTCACAGCCATAAACTCAGCACCTCACATTTTCGCCGTAGGAGCGTCTTCCTGGACGCGATCATCGTGGCCGGGAGGCCACTCCTACCATAGAATGGTGATCTACTGAAACTCTCTGATCTCTTTACACTTATATCATTCCAATCCGTTGGTGTCAATGCTATTATATTATACAAAATCGCACTATCTCATGTGAATAGGAAAAACGAGCCCTAGAGCCATCCTTCTATGCGACAGCTCAATTTCTCCAACTCTATGGATAAATCTACGTTTTCCAGATGAACATGGGAGGGAACCGATAGACGAACTGCAGCAAAGTTGAGAATCCCCAGCACCCCGGCTCGTATCAAAGCATCTGAGACCTTCTGGGCTTCCAGTGGTGGCACAGCGACTAATCCCATTTCGATCTTGAGCAGGGGACAAACCTTCTCTATTTGAGATACATCGTAGATATAAACGCCATCAATCGAATGCCCAATCTTAGTGAGTTCCTTATCGAAACCAGCCACAATATGGAACCCATGTTTATGGAAATCGGGATGGCGAAGTAAGGCCAACCCAAGATGCCCAACACCCACCAACCCAACCAGCCGTGGTCGATGTTTGCCCAGGAGTTTCCGTAATACCTGCTGCACGACGTCTGTCGCATACCCTTTCCCCGGCACACCGAGTGCCCCATGCCAGGTGAGATCCTTGCGAACCTGGGCGGGAGTATAACCCGTTTTCTCCGCGAGTTCTTCTGAGGAAATGCACGTTTGTCCCTCAATGATCAATTCTTCGACACAGCGGTAGTAGTGGATCAATCGTTCTACGGTTCCTATGGAGAGTTTCCGTTGCATACACTCCTCAATGATCGATGGGGAGTTGGTATCATGTTTTGGCAGGAAGGCATGAGAAATCCTGCTGGATCCCTCATGCCCGCTGATTCCGGAAACCTAACCGGTGACGAAACGACGTCGATTATTCGAACTTGAGGATAAAGGGCGGTGCCCCGCTGTGACTTGGTCCGGAATTGTCTGTGACAGCGATACTCAACTGAACATCCCCGGTACCCAATACGACATCATCAGGATTACCGGTGTCGAGTGCGCGCTGGAGTTCAACCGTCCAGACCCCGTTCTGATAGGTACTCCCCGCTCTGATATCCCACCGGCTTCCATCCGCAGGGCCGCCGAGTATATGTCCGGGGATCGATTTGCCCGTCCAATCGAGTGTCGAGTCAAAGGGAACGATGGTATCCTCAAACAAGAAATCACCCGCATAGGCAGGCCCATCAGGGTGCATCCACTCAGGGCCATCGCCTGCTGCGTTGATATTTGCTCTGGTTGGCGAGGAGATCTTGCTATCTGAATGACGTCCTGTCTCATCCCACCACTTGTCATCCGCGAAGCCAGCGGCTGCTGTACGACCGGCTTTCCAGTGCCACACATCCACATGTCCGCCACCTGTGGTACCCATTTTGCCGGGCGTTGGCTGATGGCACATGGTAGCACAGTCAGCACCTTCTGTTCCGTTGTCGCCGGGATCAAACATAAAGAAGATGCGATCCTCACTTCCCCCTCGATTCCAACCCGTACCGTCAAAGCTCCATCGCTTATGATGCACGCTTTCCGTTTGACTGGGGTCATTCCAGGTCGCAAGGATATAGATGTTCTCTGAGTCATAAAGCGCTTTCAACATCACGTCAAACGTGCCAAAGTTATTTGCATAGGCAAGACTCTCACCAACTGTCACGAGATAAGGCGTTGCCCGGTTCCATGCCCCATCACTTCCGTCTCCGTCAAGTACTGGCGCAGACGAAGTGAGCGACGCGACAAACCCTGCAGGTTCCGTGGGTTGTAGCGGGGGTAGAAGTTGATCAAGCTGGTCACAACCCGACAAGGCAATCGAAACCAGAAGACAACTTATGCCAATCCAACACAAACGTTTCATATTAACCTCCATGAACTGAAACTTGTGAGATTTCAACGACTTCCATTAACCACGTGATTCGAGTCAGGGCGAGGGAACCTCCATTGTTCCCCCGGTTGGATACGACGTTTCCCCCAACCTTGAAACACCTGGCATCGACAAACTCGTACTTTTTGTCACGAGCTGCCAAGCCCCTTTAAGCAAAACGCATGCCACTTGAGAAACGTTTCCCTGACAAGATCCTGAGGACAGGGATGCAGCGTAAACCCGACAACATCAGATGCCGGCAACACTGCCCTGCATGAGAATGATAACATTCGCAGATGCAGGCTCCTGTTGTGAACTACGCCAGGCCCGATGTGCATGGGCGGGTACGGAGCTACCAAGCGGCCGCCCGGGGTGTTGATATACCCGACGTAATGTCGCATAAAGGCTACGCCCTCATCCCCTGCCTCCATCCCGATAGACACGTCAAGCACTGCAACCGAGTGAAGACATTTTGTGCCATCCTCACAGGAGTTTTATTCCCATCGTTCAAATCATAATCGGCATGGAACGTCCTGCTCCATATGGGAAGGAAAGCATGCTCAGCTTTTATCTTGCAATTGAGAAGTGCGTATGCTACAATCACATGGTTCCCAGCTTACTGCCTATAAGCTATCCAAACAGGCTTTTGAAAATAGCGTTCCCCTTATTCAGATCCGCCTGCTCCCTGCTGCCAGGAAAGCAAGATACAAAGTTCAAAACCTGCGGTGAACGATGTCTGAGAGTATGGCGTAGACGCTCCTGGAGATTTCAGAGCTGTGGTCTCCCAAGGCTGATCTGCGATAGTGGCACGGTGGCATCGGGAATAGGATGATGGCAGGACTTTAGAGGAGATTCGTAAAATATGAGAGAATATCAAACGGAACAGATTAGAAATTTCAGTGTTATTGGTCATCCAGGAGCGGGTAAGAGCCAACTCATAGAAGCTCTCTTGCATAAAGCAGGTGCAACGGACCGATTGGGTCAGGTGGATGCTGGGACCGGCGTGACAGATTATGATGTTGATGAGCGAGATCGCCATACAACCATTGACGTCAAACTGCTGATAGCAGAATACCAGGATACGAAGCTCAATATCATCGACACCCCCGGTTACGAAGATTTCTACGGCGATTTGGAAAGCGGATTGAGCGTCTCAGATACATTCGTTACCGTCGTTGATGCAACTGCTGGAGTCGAAGGTGGAACAGAAAAGGTATGGAGCGCTGCTGGGAAATACGAGAATCCACGACTGATATTCATCAGCAAAATGGATAAGGAAAACGCAAATTTCCAGGAGGCTTTTGATAGCCTCGCCGAGAATTTAGAAGGGCGTTTCGTCAGTTTGCAGATACCGATGGGGGCTGCATCGAGCTTCGAGGGCGTGATCGATCTGATCCGTATGCAAGCGGCCACTCAGAATGGCACAGGGGACATCCCGGCGGAGTTCCAGGCTGAGGCAGAGGAAGCACGGGAGCAACTGATCGAAGCGGCGGCAGAAGCAGATGATGCACTGATTGAAAAATACTTCGAGGAAGGTACACTGTCGGATGAGGAACTCGTGTCGGGCCTGAAAACGGGTTTTCAGGCAGGGCTCTTTGTGCCTGTGATGGCTGGTTCATCCGTAACGGGCACGGCAATTGAATTCTTGCTGAACTTTGCAGTGGAGTGTTTTCCTGCTCCCAATGAAGCCAAACCCGCATCCATAATGGATAGTGAAGAGACGTTGCCGGCGGATCCGGATGGCCCTCTTGCGGCCCTTATTTTTAAGACCATGGGATCCCAGTTCGGCAATATGACACTATTCCGCGTGTTTTCCGGCACATTGACAACCGATTTCCAGGTGTACAATGCGAATCGTCGACAGAGCGAACGCATTGCGAAGATATCGATGATGAATGGCGAGCAGCAGATAGATGCATTGCGGGTGGTGGCCGGTGATTTTGGTATGGTGGCAAAACTGAGCAATAGTGGCACTTCAGATACACTCTGTCTCCAAGAGCACCCGGTTCAATTGTCTCCTATCGATTTCCCCAAACCGGTGATTCCGTTTTCAGCCAAGCCGAAACGGGAAGGGGATGACGAGAAGATCATCAGTGCCTTTGCTCGGATGTCTGAGGAAGACCCAACCTTCCTTGTGGAGCGTGATACACGCACGAAAGAAGTCATCATCACCGGGATGGGCGAAATGCATGTCAACGTGATCCTCCAACGGATCGCTCGACGATTCAATGCGGAGGCTGAACTCGGAACCCCCCGTGTGTCCTACCTGGAGACGATCCGGAGATCTGTTCAAGGGGTGCAGGGGCGGTACAAACGTCAATCCGGTGGTCGCGGTCAGTTCGGCGAGGTGTGGATACACATGGATCCCTTACCACGAGGCCAAGAAGATCCGCTTGAGTTTGTGAATAAAGTCGTTGGAGGATCTATACCACGCAACTACATCCCCGCTGTTGAGAAGGGCATCCGTGGTGCAATGGAAGAAGGTGTGCTTGCTGGCTGTCCTGTCGTCGATGTGAGGGTCACCCTTTATGACGGAAAGCATCATCCTGTCGATTCCTCCGATCTTGCCTTCAATATCGCTGGTTCACAAGCGTTCAAGGCAGCCTCCGAATAAGCCATTCCTGTATTGCTGGAACCCGTCATGAACGTCGATATCTTTATTCCAGAACACAACACAGGAGACATTATCGGTGATTTGAACAGCCGACGTGGGCGTGTGATGGGAGTCGACCAAGTGGGTAAACGACAGATCATCAAAGCTCAAGTCCCTCTGGCCGAGATGTTCCGCTACTCGATTGATCTGAAGTCGATGACGAGCGCTCGCGGTTCTTTCTCGATGGAATTCTCCCATTACGAAGAAGTTCCCGATGAAGTGGCCGCCAAAGTGATTCCTCAACTGAAAGCAGAACGAGAGGAAGAGTAATGGATGCAGGTCGTTGACACCGTCCATGCAATGCAACGTATGAGCGATGGCCTTCGAGCAAACGGGAAGACCGTTGGTTTGGTGCCGACGATGGGCTTCTTGCACGAAGGCCATCTCAGTTTGGTCGCTCAGTCATGCGAGGACAATGATACGACCGTTGTGAGCATCTTTATCAATCCCACCCAGTTTGGCCCCTCAGAGGACTACGAGCAATATCCCCGTGATTTTGAACGCGACTGTTCCCTGCTGCAAAGTCATGCCGTCGATGTCGTGTTCAATCCAGGCGTCGATGAGATGTATCCCTCCGGTTATGCCACGTATGTCGAAGCAACCGGTGTTCTCACGGAGGGGTTGTGCGGAGCATCCCGGCCAGGGCACTTTCGAGGGGTCACGACGGTTGTAACCAAATTGCTCAACATTGTCAAGCCGCATCGTGTCTACTTCGGTCGAAAAGATGCCCAACAACTTGCCGTGATCCGGCGGATGGCGGCGGATCTCAATCTGGATGTGGAAATCATCCCGATGCCGATAGTGCGAGAATCAGATGGACTCGCCATGAGTTCCCGCAACCGGTATCTCTCATCCGAAGAACGGAAAGCCGCGTTAGTACTTCACCGTTCGTTGCAATATGCTGAGGCACAGATCGCAGCAGGGGAACGCGACGCCACGAAGTTGAGATCTGAGATCGAAGCTCGGATCGAGGCCGAACCATTGGCGCGTGTCGATTATGTGGAGATCGTGCATCAACAGACGCTGGAGACTCTACGGAGCCTGCATGGACCCGTGATGATCGCGCTTGCAGTGTTCATCGGCCGCACTCGCCTGATCGATAACCTTCAGCTTACTGTGTAAACTCAGTAGTCACATTTCCTGCTCGTAGTAAGCCACGTTCCGCGAAGTGGCGTGGCAACGGCACTCCATTTCATTGCGTGCCTGACTACAAACCACCATTATGAAGTGCCGAAACTCGCAAACCCACAAACGCGTAAACGGAAGCGTAGCGACCACGACGATGGCCAACTTCCGCAAGCATGCGATCTGGGGAATGATCCCGTATGCAGGTTTCTTTGGAGTTGCGGCCGGTATGACCGTTGGATGGGATGTTTGGGGACGACCGGAACCTTTTCCACCACTGATCGCATCAACACCGCAAGGAATCGCACTAAGCTTCGCTCTGGCCTTCTTCGGAGCCCTCTGGCCTGATACAGACATCAAGAGCAAAAGCCAGCAACTCATCTACCGTCTCTTCTTCCTTCTTGACCTGCTCTTGCTCATCGAGAAGTTTTACTTTTATTCAGCTCTGCTCGGTCTATTCGTCATGTTGCCCCTCCTTGGCAAACATCGCGGCTGGACCCATTCCCGTCTTACTATGTTCCTACTTCCTGCCCCGCTCCTGATCGCCCCCATGTACCTGGATCAGGCCCCCGCTAACCTGGTTGGTCTGCCCTACTATCTGGCCGCAATGATCGGCTATGGGACGCATCTGCATCTGGATGGGCGGCTGATCCGAAAACACAAAAAACGAATCGCTCATCGCACGAACTCCAAGTGACAGGGCAACCTCATTTGGAAAAGCATTGCCTTTCGTTGTGTCATAGGTGATACTTTTCTCATACTTTGGAACAAGGAGGCGCGTATGAATGAAGCCAAAAATCACGCGGCATTCAGCTCCAGGTACTTCAGCAGAGTGTCGTATACAGGCAGGAGTTCGTCATACCTCTCCACCGGAGCCCAGAAGTAAAGATGGTAGACGAAATCGGTACTTGCACTTCTCATAAAGTAGGCTTCTTTCGCTTTGCCTGGATTCTCAGTCTTTTCCCCGGTCGCTTCATCCTCGAATTCCAACCAGGTGACGTCGTATGCGTATCCTGGCATGCGATCCCGTGATATAAGAGGTTCTTTGGCTGTGATCTCGAAGGAACCTTCAGGATAGACCTGGGACATCTCTGACAGATGAGCCTCGACATACTGCTGAGGCGTCAGGTATTTCGTAGCCGTCTGTTCTTCGACCTGGACAAAGACAAACGGAGTCTGAGTCTCAAAAGCAGCGGTTAGCGTGTCCTGAAAATCTGCCTCTGCTGTGGGCTCGAGCAACAGCAAATCCTCCATTTTGTTGAATTTAGTGCCGGGGTCGAAAACCGCTTTCCATTTCTTGAGTTGGTCAAAGCTGGCGAGATTGGTAACCTCTTTCACGGTCCAACCTTCCGTAGGGAGCTTTGATACCTTGAACAGATATTCCACATTGCGGTAGGTATCCCCATGCAGCCCAGCCGTCTGGAGATCATCGGCATTCCCATCAATGGGCTCTGTGATATCCGCATCTTCGCCACAACCAATAATAGAGAGACTGAAGCTGACATAACAGAGGATGAGACTTATTAAAAGAGTCCGATTGAGATGTTTCACGAGCATGTTTTCCTCCATTTGGTTCTGAGTTTCACATCATTCGCAAAGTTTAGAGCAGTCCATCCGCGAACGAGCCATCAAGTAATGGTGTTTGCGCGGGATGAGGGAAACTCGACCAGATTCACAGTATTATAACAGACGCTATTTACCGTGCCAACCCCAATATGGTCTGTTAAGAATGATACAGAACATGCCTCTCTCTTGTTCGCTCCTTGACGGCAGCACTATCTCATGTTATGATTATGCCCAAGCCGACATAGGAAAGAGCAACAGAGCTAGATACACAGCCCAATATATTTGAGGATGAAACGAATGAATAGTGCTGTCAGTAACTTCTACCTTGACAATGATGATCTCAGATTCCACATGGAACGGATGGTGAACTGGGAACCCATTGTGGAACTACGTGAATCGATTGGCTCGGAGGTATGTCCCTACGATAGTATTGAAGAAGTAATCGAGACTTACCTTGATATGCTTGCCGACCCTATTGGAGAATTGACGGCCGAACGCATCGCACCGCGTGCTGCCGAAGTTGATGAAGAAGGCTGCAAACTCGTGGATGGTGAAGTGATCTTGTCGGAGGCAACTCAGCGGAACCTGCAAGATCTGAAGGACGCTGACTTGATGGGGATCACGCTCCCTTTGCAGTATGGCGGTCTCAATTTTCCAACCACTTTTTATACAGCAGCAACGGAGATCATCTCGCGTGGCGATGCTTCTCTGATGAATTTGTTTGGACTTCAGGGAATTGCTGAGACGATCTATCTCTTTGCCTCAGAAGAGGTAAAGGGCCAGTATTTGCCTGGATTCTGTTCCGGAGAACTCACCGGAGCGATGGTGTTGACGGAGCCTGACGCAGGAAGTGATCTGGCGGCGATCCAAACGCGAGCAGATCAAACAGAATCGGATGAGTGGGTCATCCGAGGTGCCAAACGATTTATCACCAATGGCTGTGGAGATGTGCTTCTCGTGCTTGCTCGTAGCGAAGATCCGAATAAGTACGCGGGTGGCCGTGGCCTAAGTCTATTCCTGGTTGAGAAGAGCGACAAAGTGCAGGTCCGTCGCCTTGAGGAGAAACTCGGAATTCATGGCTCGCCAACCTGTGAGATTTATTTTGATAACGCTCCCGGGAAACTGATCGGCCAGCGTGGGCGAGGGCTCACCCGTTATGTCAGTTGGCTCATGAGTGCAGCGCGCTTGAGCGTCGCAGCTCAATCCGTGGGGATCTGTGAGGCCGCGCTTCGTGAATCGCAACGCTATGCGATAGAGCGTGAACAATTCGGAAAGCCCATCAAGGAGTTCCCAGCGGTCGCAGAGATGCTCGTGAACATGCAGATTGCGACCGAAGCGGTACGTGCTCTATTGTATGAAGCGAGTCAAATGGTCGATCTGTCTGATGGTCTGAATGCGAAAATCACGGAAATGGATCGCAAAGATCCACAATTCTCTGAACTCAGGCAACGCCACGCATATTATAGCCGTATCTCTGATATTCTTACCCCTCTCATCAAATATTATGCGTCTGAGGTGTGCAAGCAGGTTGTGGACGATGCCATACAGGTTCATGGCGGCAACGGTTACATGAAGGACTATCCTGTCGAACGGCTCTTCCGGGATGCTCGTATCACGAGCATCTATGAAGGGACATCTCAGATTCAGATCGAGTGGGCCATGAACCGCATCTTCAAAGGCAATCTCAATGCCGCCTTCGAAGCCTTTACTGCCACAGATTATGAGGATGCGGATCTGAATGCTCTTGCTATGGAAATACACAAACTACAGGACGCGCTCAATGAATCCATAGCCTTTGCGAGTTCAAAGACTGATGAGGATGGGCAAAGGGACACGGACTATCGAGCCCTGGTCGCCCGGAAAATCGTGGACATTGCTATCGATGTGTATGTTTCTTATCTATTCCTGAGACAAGCAGCTCAATCCGAGCGGAAACGATTGGTTGCCAGAAAGTTTATTACAGAAGCAAAGGTCCGCACTCAGATGCATCGCGAACTCATTCTGACCGGTGAGCGGAGTGTCCTGGATGCATTTGAGATGCTCATATCTGAGCCAAATTGAACCATACCAGTATGAAACCCTTAAATGACAGGCGTCCTCCCGCGGTTCCCAGGATCTACGGGAGATCTCGCCGATCAACATCTATCTATGGAAAGTGAGTATCATTTTGTCAGAACAAGACTACAAACTTGAGACGCTGGCATTGCACGCAGGACACACCCCCGATCAGGAAACACTTGCGCGCGCCGTACCAATTTACCAGACGACATCGTATGTCTTCAAGAGCACCGAACATGCGGCCAACCTATTTGCGCTTGCGGAACCGGGCAACATCTACACACGCATCATGAACCCCACCAACGATGTGCTGGAGAAACGCCTCGCAGCACTAGAGGGCGGCGTAGGTGCGTTGGCAGTAGCATCGGGACAAGCTGCAACAACACTCTCTATTCTGAACCTCGCCTCCAGTGGTGATGAAATTGTCGCTACGACGGACCTGTATGGCGGAACATACAACCTGTTCCATTATACGCTTCCCAAGATGGGGATCCATGTTAAATTCGCCGACCCTTCCGACCCACAAGCTCTTGCGGATGCCATCACCGACAAGACACGAGCTATTTATGGAGAAACGATCGGCAACCCAAAACTTGCTGTGCTCGATATGGAAATGATCGCCAACGTAGCCCATGACGCTGGAATTCCGCTTATCATTGACAATACAACTCCAACGCCCTATTTGCTTCGACCGGGCGACTACGGAGCGGATATCATTGTCCACTCCACGACCAAGTTCCTGGGGGGACACGGCACGTCGATTGGCGGAGTCATCGTGGATATGGGAAACTTCGACTGGGCGAATGGCAAGTTTCCTGAGTTTACGGAGCCAGATCCAAGCTATCATGGTCTCCGAATCTATGAGGTGCTTGGCAACATGAGTTATATTGTGAAAGCACGAATTCAGTTGCTCCGTGACCTCGGGCCAGCCGCCAGCCCCTTTAATGCATTCCTGACACTTCAGGGCATCGAGACACTTCATCTCCGAATGGAACGACACTCCGAAAACGCACAGAAAGTTGCGGAATACCTGGAATCCCACGATAAGGTCACATGGGTACTTTATCCGGGATTGCCAAGCCACGAAACCTATGAACTCGGCAAACGCTACTTCCCCAGGGGTTATGGCGCCATTGTCGGTTTTGGGATACAGGGCGGCATGGAGGCTGGTAGGAAATTCATCGATAATCTGGAGTTGTTCTCACATCTGGCAAACATCGGTGATGCCAAATCACTGGCGATCCATCCGGCAAGCACCACACATCAGCAGTTGAGTCCAGAGGAACAGCTAGAAACAGGTGTTACGTCTGATTTCGTCCGCCTGTCCGTTGGCCTCGAACACATTGATGATATCATTGAGGATATTGAGCAGGCCATCGCTCGAATAGACGGATAGGCCAATATCGTTCTTGCAGAATTAGGTGTCTGACAGGCTCACCTCTCTTCTTCTCGGAGAAAGCCTGTCAGACACCATTGCTCGTGTGGTATGTGCTCGTCTTTTTTCTTGCCGTTACTACGAAGAAATGTCTCGATGGAGGGTTTCGTGGCTCTCACTTCACATCCTCAAACCCCTCGATAACATCTGGAGAGATAGATT
>JAJRTO010000409.1 GCA_024278235.1 Candidatus Poribacteria bacterium | reverse complement strand
GAACCCATACCCGAAAGACGAAAAATGGCCGTCAGACTGGGTATCGACTTTGCCCTGGATCCCGCTGAATCAGATCCCGTGGATGCCATTATGGATGTGACACATGGCCGAGGAGTCGATGTGGCCTTCGAAGCAGCAGGGGTTTTGGAAACACCGCAACAGTGTATTGATGTGTGTAAGAACGGTGGCACAGTCGCCCTTATCGGAATACCCTCAGACGACAGGATTCTCATTCGAGCGTCCGGCGCTCGCAGGAAAGGGCTGACCATCCGGATGATCCGCCGTATGAAAAACGTCTATCCTCGCGCCATCAAACTTGCAGCTTCTGGACAGATCAACCCTGAGGCCATGATCACACATATGTTTCCTCTGATGGACATATCCGAGGCATTTGAGATGGTCTATGAACGCAGAGAAGGCGTGGTGAAAGCCATGATTGAGATTTGAAAAGAACAGCGAATGCTTTGCCCCTACCGCTCAATCGCCAATAATCCCTTCGTGTGCGTCGAGCTATTTTCATTCTCTCCGGTCAGAATGTAGGCATAGATGCCCGCTGCGAGTCGCTTGCCCTGAGAATCCGTTGCATCCCATTGAAAAACCTCCGATCCCAGTGCGGTCAGGATCTGATCTTCGTACACCAATCGTCCTGCGACATCATAGATCCCCAATGTCACCTGCTCCGCAAAGCGATTGCCAGGGATGGTGAAGGTGATCCGGACTGTGGAATGCTCGGCGCGTATGGGATTCGGGGTAACAAAGACATCCTGAAAGCTCAAGAGACCGGGGGCTGTATTGACTTGAGTGACGGCGATCTCATAGGAATCCACCGTACTGAATCCATAGGAGCTTTCAATCAGAACGTACAACCAGCCATCCTTCCTGGGCTTGTACACCAGTTGGCGCATTTCTGCCGCTCCCTGGTTGGAAACCGCAATGACCGTCTGAGTACTGTCAAGCAGTGCCAGAGCATAATTCGCTCGTTCTGGAATGCTGGTCAACGTTACAATCACTGGCTGATTGGTCACTGCCTGAAAACGATAGATGTCAACGTCATCCGGCGAATAGATAAACGACTGGTAAGTCCTATCGTAATCTATGGCGAAAGCGTTTTCCAACGCCTCGTTTGGCTCGTAGGTGTCGCCAAAGAAGATCCGCAATGACATCATCGGTCCCTCCGGGCCGATGTCGGTGATAGAGATCTCTGTCGGCGTACCGTCGTTCGCATTGCTGTTCGGCAAGGTGGAAGGTGTAAATGCTGTTTGCCCATCATCCGCCGAATAGGCCGCGCCTGCGGTGAGTTGTTCGACATCGATCTCATGCATAGGATCGCTGGGATCCTCAACCCAGATGCGGTTGGAGGCATCGACAGCACTGCGGTAGAGTGTCTCGTCCACGTGCCAGATCAGGATACCCGATTCGGGGAGTCCCGTATCGTAGAATCCGCCGGAATCTTTGTAGCGATTCTCAAGTAGAAAGAACTCCTTCCCATCCTTACCCGGTAGATTGATTCGAAAGAGCTTATCCTCCCCGGGAGGTGACTCGAAGCTGGGGATCACCAACTCTTGATTCTGACGGATCTCATTGGGGACTATCCAGCCGTGGCGGCCGTTCTCTGGTTCACCATCGAAGTCCCACTTGAGATAGCCGCAGATGTGACTTGGCGAAAGCCCATTGTTATCTTCTCCCTGATATGGGCCAAACATGCCCATCAAACACCAGCGATTATCCTGGGCATCCGCTATGTTATTGCTGCCATACATATCCGGGGCGCCCAAATCATGGAAAAATTCGTGGAAGTAGATCCCCAGGTGGGGACTAGGAAAATCGGGTTCTTCTGCCACCAATACCGCAGAATCGATAAAGACACCATCGAAAACACGGTTTACGGATGTCACCAGGAGCGACCAGATGTCATCAAATACCTGTGTCGACGCTTGATCGTTCCCTGAGTGGACGACCACCAAATGATCCACAAAGCCATCGCCATCCCGATCATAGTCGGAAAAATCGACATCGGCATCCGCCATTTCACAGACTGCGCTCACGAGTTCACGGTAGCGACTCAGATTGTAGTTCCCTTCACCGTAGTAGAACATCGGTTTGGGAGCACGATACCAGTCTTGATCCCCGGTTGGGAGACCCTTCCCTACAGGCCCCGCTTCGATCCGCATTTGCCCGTAGGAGTTCTCTGCATAGTAGCTACGGAGAGAAATATCTGTCGGGTCAAAAAAATAGCCGTCTATCTCTGCCGTCGGACGCTGTCCCGGCTGATCGGAGAAATCAACTCGTAACACGAGCACATACTCGATACCGTCTGCCTGAAGCACCGCGGTAGTACGCACAGGATCCAACCCCAGGTAATCTTCGAGCCTTATTCCGCTCCTTAGCATCATACGCCCGGTCAGAGGATCTTGCTTGAAAATCAGGTCAGGATGAGGAGGAGCAGACCAAATGAGAGGCGTGGATATACCAAGCAAGCAGATCGCCACCATGAAGAACACAAATCCATCGTTCATTGTCAATCTCTGAACCCTCTCGTTCATTGTACCGCCAGCTTCAGTGTGCGGTGAACCTTTGCACCATCTTCTCCCGTTGCCCGCACCAAACAGAAATAGATGCCGGGGGTAACACGCCTGCCGCTCTTATTGTTCCCATTCCATATCATGAGCTTGTTGGGGCCTAGACGTCCCCCTTCATCTCCTATCGAAGCGGTTAATTCATGGATCAGCTCTCCCATGATGCTGTAAATTTGAACCTCTACGTTTGCATCGGCACTGAGCTCATAGTACAAATAGACTCGTGTATTGTCTTCAGGACGTCGCAGAGGATTGGGATACAGGGTTGTCCCGGCCAATTGGAGGCTTCCGGTGACCGCAAGGATGTGCTGTAGCGAGTTGTTTCCAAAATCAGCCTCAAATAAGGTTGATTTCGGATTAAGAGTTGCCTGGATCTGGTAGATACCCCATGAAGATGCCACAAAGCTCGCCTGTAGAACATGGGTTTCCTGTGGCTGAAGTGCAAACTCTTGTTCCGTGAGAATTTCCAGACGGCCATTGGGTTGAATCAATTGCACAAGCAGAGGCACCTCTACAGGTACGGTACTGGCATTGGTGAAGGTCACCGTTATGGAAACGGATGCGCCTTGTAGCATGGTCTGAGGTGCTTCGAGCGATGTCAAAACCACGTCTGGAAGATCAGGCGAAGCGGTATCAAGCGGATCGGACAGTTCTGCCAATGTTGCCAGAGCTAATCGGATGGCACGCTCACCAAGCGGCAAGGAGAGTTTGTCAAGTGTATCCTCATCACTATGGGTGTATTCAGGCCATTCCGGGCCCTCAAAGGAGGATTCTCCCGCGACCATCACACCGCTTACACCGACCTGCCAGAAAGGGGCGTGATCACTGTAAACAAAGTCATCAGCTATCACACTCACCAATTCCACATCGATATTGTACACTTGATGTGTCGTTTCAAACGCGTGCATCAACCAGGTTGACTGAGGATCGGCAACGACATGGATATCGAGTTGCCCATCGGGATCGTGACCGAGTTGGTCCAGATTGATGACACCTGCGATCTGATCGGTGCGTGACGCGATCTTTTCAGCATAGTGTTTGCTGCCAAAAAGCCCCAGTTCCTCGCCCGAAAATGCGATGAATTGGATAGTGAAGTCAAACCTGTACTGACTCAATATTCTGGCCATTTCAAGCATTTCTGCGACTCCTGAAGCGTTGTCGGTGGCGCCCGGCGCCGGCAATGTCCGCCAGTTCTGTTCCCAACCCTCAGTTTTAGAAGCGATGCTGTCATAATGAGCCGTCACCAGGTAGGTGCGGCTCGAGTGCGGTCCCCGTCCTGGGAGCGTTGCGATGACGTTGCGCATCACGTAATCGCCTGTGATGCCACCACCTAGAGAGAGACGACGATGTGAGAATGAATCGAACTCCACCGGCAATCCATAGGATTCAAACTTGCGAGCAATGTATTCTGCCGCATTGTCACAGGCTGCATCGGGCCGTGCACCACCATCGAGCTGGACCGATTCCTGAACTCGGAGCGAGTAACGACTGTGGAAGAAATGCCCCGGCTGATCCAGATCTTCATTCTCTACAAGCTCCGCGACAGTATCATACCAACGTTGAGCATCGACCTGTGCAAGCATATCCTGGATGGTTGGATCGGCGTTCGGAATGGCATAAACGTGCGGTGCGATAAACATCAACCACAGCAGATGGTAGGCAACCCATCGCAGATACGGTGGATGTTGCGGCATACGGAGGAACTCCATCTCATCTTTAATCGGTTAGAACGCTACGGGATGATTCCACGTTGACTGTATTTTGGATTGTGCGTTGCTCTCAAAACCAAGCACAGATTGGCCCCCTTATAGATCTCAGAGACTCATTGTAACATGTGACATCCTCCGCGTAAAGGAATTGTGCATGAGTCCGGAGGAGCTAAGATTGCACTTTACTTGTGCTCTGTCGATTGCTATAATTCTGTACTCACCAGGAATGGGGCCTTAGCAGGTGCCAATAGGCAGAAAGCAGAATCACCATG
>JAJRTO010000408.1 GCA_024278235.1 Candidatus Poribacteria bacterium | reverse complement strand
TATAAGACGCGCAAGAAGTACAAAGCCTCGAACCGTTATATTGTGAGTCGCCGGAAGTAAACCTGAAGAGTATAACCAAAAGGCATAAAGGGGAAACAGATGCCACGTTCTATTAAAAAGGGACCGTATGTGGATCCGAAGCTACTCAAGAAGATTTCGGCGCTTAACCGTACAGGTGAAAAACGGGTTATCAAGACCTGGTCGCGTCGCTCCATGATTACACCTGAATTTGTAGGCCATACGGTTGCGATCCACAACGGCAAGCAGTTCTGGCCTGTTTTCATCTCAGAGAATATGGTTGGACACAAGCTTGGTGAATTTGCAGCGACGCGGACATTCCGAGGCCACAGACGGTAAAGACCAACAGAAACCAGGCACTAAGTTGCAGGTCCCTGTGTTTGGCCTTTTATGCTCTGTACCTGTAAAGGAGAGTCACTCATGGCAGCTAAAGCTGTTGCAAATAATTTGTCGCTTGCTCCTCGTAAAGCGCGTTTGGTTGCCGATCTTGTGCGGAATCAATACGTTGAGACTGCACTTGAAGTGTTGGATGCCATGCCAAAGCGTGCCGCCCATGCTATCCGAAAGGTAGTCGCTTCAGCAGCAGCCAACGCACGTTACCAAGATGCGGCATTAGATGACTCGGAATTATATATCAAGAGTATTTTTGTAGACGAAGGTGTGACCCGGTACTGGATACGTCCAAGGGCAAGAGGAATGGCTTATCGTATTCGTCGCCGGAGATGCCATATCACTGTTATAGTGGACGAAGCAAGGGAGGAACAAGCGTAGTGGCTCTGGAGATACCCTTATCCGATGCCAGATTCGGCGCAAGTCCTTCCTTGTCTGATTAGGGAGGTATGCGTGGGACAAAAGGCACATCCGCGTGGATTGAGGCTCGGTATTATCGAGACCTGGGATTCCAAATGGTTCCAGGAACGTGAATACGCTACTTGGCTACATGAGGATCTGGAAATTCAGCAATTTGTTAAGACGAATCTGGCACGAGCAGGGATTTCCAAAGTGGAAATCGAACGCTACTCCGATCAATGCATTGTGCATATTCACACAGCACGACCGGGGATCGTGATTGGCCGTCGTGGTGCTGAAGTGGAAAAGCTGACCACTGATCTGGAAAAACTTGTCAGTCGCAATGTTCGCATTGTCATCGAAGAAATCCGTCGTCCTGAACTCGATGCCCAATTAGTGGCTGAAGGCGTTGCATTAAACCTGTTGCGTCGAACCAACTTCAGAAGTGCGATAAAACGTGCTGTCAGTACAGCCATGAAAATGGGCGCTCAAGGATGCAAAGTGATGGTCAGCGGTCGTTTGGGGGGGGCTGAAATGTCACGTCAAGAATATGAGATTGATGGACGTGTTCCCCTGCATACACTACGCGCTCGGATCGACTATGGGTTTTCCGAAGCCAACACCACCTATGGCAAAATTGGTGTGAAGGTCTGGATATTCAAAGGTGAGGTCATCGGAACAGAAGATGAAGCTTCCAAAGAAGCGTCCATGCCAGGTCCTGCACGCCGTCGAACCGATCGCCATGATGCCCAGGGGCCTCGAAGGCGAACGCGTCGTGGAGGCAGGAGTTCACGCACCAATCGAGATCAAGGCCGATCCCAGAACCGATAGTAACAGGAAGGAAATAGATAGATGTTGATGCCAAAACGCGTGAAGTACCGTAAAATGCAACGCGGTCGAATGAGAGGCAAAGCCTATCGCGGTTCCGAGATTAGTTTCGGTGAGTATGGTCTCCAGGCGCTTGAGCCCGGTTGGATCACAAATCGCCAGATCGAGGCTGCTCGCGTTGCTATTACCCGCCATGTGCGTCGTGGTGGTAAAGTATGGATCAAGATTTTTCCTGACAAGACCGTGACCAGCAAACCGGCAGAGACACGTATGGGGAGTGGCAAAGGTGCACCCGAAGGATGGGTAGCTGTTGTCAAACCGGGAAGGATGTTATACGAGATTGCAGGAATCCCCCGTGACCTAGCAGAAGAGGCTCTGCGCCTCGCTTCTTTCAAGCTACCGATTCGCACCCGGGTGGTTGCCCGAACAGGGAGAAGTGCTTGATGAAGGCTTTGGAATTACGTGGACGCACGGCAGAAGAACTACAAGAGCAACTGGCGGAACTCAAAGAGGAACTCTTTGGGCTGAAATTCCAACATGTGCTTGGACAACTAGAGGATACTGGTGTGTTGAAGCAAACCCGTCAAAACATTGCACGCATCTGTACCATCCTGCGTGAACGGGAACAAGGTATCAGATAGGAGAAACATACCCCGTGGAGCACAAACGCGGTAATTCGAGAATTCGTGAAGGTGTCGTTGTCAGCGATAAAATGGACAAAACGATCGCTGTCGCTGTCCAACGTGCTTTTCCCCATCCTATGTATCAGAAGATCATTCGCCGAACGACCCGCGTCCTTGCTCATGACGAGACAAACGAATGTCGTGTCGGTGATAAAGTACGACTGATGGAAACTCGCCCGTTGAGTCGCCATAAGCGTTGGCGTGTATGTGAAGTCGTTGAACGTGTTCAATAGAGGATAGTATCATGATCCAGAAGTACACCATATTGGATGTTGCTGATAATAGTGGTGTCAAGAAGCTGATGTGCATTGGTATTCTTGGCGGAACCCGGCGTCGCTACGCGCATGTAGGGGATATTATCACTTCCTCTGTCAAGGAGGCGAGTCCTGATAGCAACATCAAGAAAGGTTCTGTCGTGCGTGCCGTCGTCGTACGCACGGCCAAAGAATACCGTCGTGCCGATGGTTCCTACATTAAATTTGACAGAAACGCTGCTGTGATCGTCGATGATCAGAGGCAGCCGCGAGGTACCCGAATCTTTGGGCCTGTTGCCAGAGAACTCCGAGAACGTAACTTTATGCGCATTGTTTCTCTAGCACCCGAAGTCATCTAAGGAGAGAAAGAGTGGCTCAGAGGAAAGCTCATATCAAACGCGGCGATCAGGTACTTGTTCTCGCGGGTAAAGATGGAGGCAAAGAGGGGCGGGTTCTATCCGTGAAACCTCAGGAAGAACGTGCGATTGTCGAGGGAATTCACTTTTTGAAGAAGCACACTCGGCCAAGTCAGCAGGTTCCTCAAGGCGGGGTCATCATAAAGGAAGGTCCCATCCATCTCTCCAACCTGAAGCTGATCTGCCCCCGGTGTGGTCAACCCACTCGCACAAATCGTCGTCAACTTGACACAGGCCAGCGGGTTCGTATCTGCAAAAAATGCGGTGAGGTCGCTGAACAATCTTGATCGTTCGCGTGCAAAGGGTAACAGAGCAATGAGTACTTTTAGAGATTTCTACTTGCAGGAAGTGGTTCCTTCCTTACAGCAGCGCTTTGAGTATCGCAACGTCATGGAGATCCCCAAGCTCTCTAAGATTGCACTCAGCATGGGTGTCGGCGAAGCGATTCAGTCACCACAATTGCTGGAACACGCTGTCGAGGAAATGACACAGCTCGCAGGTCAAAAAGCAGTCATCACCAAAGCAAAAAAATCCGTGGCGGCCTTTAAGGTGCGCACCGGGATGAATGTGGGATGCAGAGTGACACTCCGCCGTGATCGCATGTACGAATTTTTCAACCGGTTTGTGAACTCAGCATTGCCCCAGATCCGTGATTTCCGTGGAGTCAATCCGAACTCATTTGATGGACACGGTAACTATTCTCTGGGAATTCAGGAGCAGGTGGTCTTTCCGGAGATCGACTATGACAACGTGAGTGAATACCGTGGCATGAACATTACGATTGTAACCACAGCGGAAACAGACGAAGAGGCTTATGAGTTGCTACGACTTCTCGGTATGCCTTTCCGTGAATAACGTGTGTGGAGAATTCCTCCTACGTGAGGAACTTCTTGAATGTGCTTCCTGTGTTATGGATAAGAGGGGGGAACCTTGGCAAAAAAAGCACTGATAGTCAAACAGAGACGGAAGCAAAAATTTAAGGTGCGTGAGTACAGTCGATGTCGTATCTGTGGTCGTGCACGTGGTTATCTCCGTAAGTTTGATATGTGCCGTATCTGCTTCCGTATGCTGGCTCGTGCAGGTCGTATTCCCGGCGTGACGAAAGCCAGTTGGTAGGAGACCAATCATGTCAATGAGTGATCCAATTGCTGATATGCTAACTCGTATCCGCAATGCCAATATGATTCATCATGAAAGAGTAGAAGTACCTGCCTCCAAAATCAAAGAGAATCTTGCGCGTATCCTACATGAGCAAGGTTTCATCCGAGGATATCGGCGAATAGAGGATGGAAAACAGGGGATCTTGAGGCTCTATCTGAAATATGGTGACAACAAACAGCGTGTCATTACCGGCCTCAAGAGAGTCAGTAAACCCGGTTGTCGCGTCTATGTCACCGCGTCAAAAACTCCTCGGGTTCTTGGTGGGCTGGGAATTGCCATTGTTTCGACCTCCAAGGGCCTGCTCACCTCGTCACAGTGTCACCGGGAAAATGTGGGTGGCGAGGTGCTCTGCTACATCTGGTAGTTAGCGGATATCAGCAGAAGAGTCAGACCATAAAGGAGAATAAGTCATGTCAAGGATAGGAAAGGCTCCCATACCTCTACCGGATCGCGTCAAGATCCGCATCGATGGGAATCACATAAGCGTCGAAGGGCCGAAGGGTAAACTTGAGCGGACGATTCTGCAAGGTTTGAGTGTTGCCGAAGAAGAGGGGATGCTCAAAGTGACCCGGCCTAACGACAGCCGTTATTACCGTGCAATGCATGGGCTGACACGTGCATTGCTGAATAATATGGTTATTGGCGTCTCAGAGGGTTTTGAGAAGACACTGCGGGTGGTTGGTCTAGGATACCGAGTACAGTTGCAAGGCAAACAACTTGTCTTGAATGTCGGATTCTCACATCCGGTGACATTTCCTGTTCCTGAGGATGTTTCTATTCAGGTAGGGAACCCGGAGACAGTGGACAATCAACCTAATATTCCTGTGACCGTGCAAGGCATTGACAAGGAGAAAGTGGGACAAGTCGCTGCGGCTATTCGTCGGATTAAACCTCCTGAAGTCTACAAGCCCTCCAAAGGTATACGTTATGATGGTGAACGGGTACGGATGAAAGAAGGCAAAGCCCGGGTATAATGCCCAGGAGGAGTTCCATTGGCAAAGCTCACAAAAACAGAAGCACGTAGACGAAGGCATCGGCGTGTGCGCCGTAAGGTCCATGGCGTTGCTGAATTTCCCCGCTTGTGTGTTTTTCGAAGCTCAAAACACATCTATGCTCAGATTATCGATGACGACCAGGGCATCACGCTTGCTGCCGCTTCGACACTCTCCGCTGAGTTGAAAGACGCAGGTTATGGAGGTAATGTGGAAGCATCCAAGCGTGTAGGTGCATTGATTGCATCGAAAGCAGTAGAGGCCGGCGTCCGGCAGGTTGTGTTTGATCGAGGTGGTTATGCTTATCATGGGCGGGTAAAAGCATTAGCTGAGACAGCCCGAAAGAATGGCCTGGAGTTCTGATGACCTACACGCTCATGAGTCTCAGAACCGCCTACACGCCCGTGAAGAAGGAGACAATGTGTTGTTGAAACGAATTGATCCGGAAGGACTTGAACTCGAAGAGCGCGCCTATGCGATTAATCGCGTTATGCGAGTTCGTAAAGGTGGACGCACGCCCAGCTTCAACGCCCTTTCAGTCGTAGGCAACCATGAAGGTATCGTCGGTGTAGGGTTTGGCAAAGCAAATGAAGTGCCTGAAGCCATCCGCAAGAGCATCGAAGACGCCAAGAAGAATCTGATTAAAGTGCCTATTGTTGAAAACACCATCCCGCATGAGGCAATTGGTGTTCGTGGGGCAGGACGTGTATTGATTAAACCAGCTTCCCCGGGTGCAGGTATCATTGCTGGGTCTGTCACCAAAGTAATTATGGAGTTTGCCGGAGTTCATGATGTCGTCAGTAAGTGCCTCGGCTCACGTAATGTCCTGAACATGGCAGCCGCCACCATCGATGCGCTGAAGCAGTTGAAACGCGCTGAGGATGTGGCCCGACTACGTGGAAAGACAGTCGAGGAACTCCTTGGTTAATTTCTGGAGGACAACCAAATGCAATTAAATGACTTGAAGCCACCCAAAGGTGCGAAGCGAAAGAGGAAACGGGTTGGACGAGGTGAAGCCTCAGGCTGGGGGAAAACCGCCGGTCGTGGGCACAAGGGGCAACGATCACGATCGGGAGGTAGTATCCACCCTCGTTTCGAGGGAGGACAGATGCCGCTCTTCCGTCGCCTGCCCAAACGTGGCTTCACACCCATATCCAAGACGCGTTTTCAGGTTCTGAATGTTCGGGATCTGGAGATGTTTACACCAGGTACTACGGTAACGCCGGATCTGTTGAAAGAAGTTCGCCTTGTTCGCCGATCTAACAGCAAGATCAAGTTACTGGGTGAAGGCGAACTCACAAAACAGCTTGTCATTCAAGTACACGCATGTTCCCAATCGGCCGCGACTAAAGTCGAAGCTGTCGGAGGAAGAGTTGAGGTGATCTAGCGTGATCCAAGCGTTCCGCAATGCCATTAGAATCCCTGAACTACGCAAACGACTCATTTTTACAGCCCTGTTGCTGATCGTCTACCGTGTTGGAGCACATATTACACTCCCTGGCATCGATGATGCCGTGCTAGAGCGATTCTTTACTCAAATGAGTGAAAAAACAGGGGGCATGCTAGGATTTGTGGATCTGTTTTCGGGTGGAGCGTTCAAGCAAATGACGATCTTTGCGCTAGGGATCCAGCCCTATATTAGCGCGTCCATTATCCTCCAACTCTTAACCGTTGTCATCCCTCATCTGGAACGGCTTTCCAAAGAAGGGGAACAGGGACGCAAAAAGATCACGCAATATACGCGCTATGGTACTGTCGTACTTGGCGCAGTTCAGGCAATTGGCATCAGCTTCCTGCTGCGGAATCCCAGCCAGTTGGCAAGCAACCTGACAGAACCAATCGTAACGATATCCGGCTTGGGATTCAGTATGCTAACGATGGTCACCCTGATGGCGGGTACTGCCTTCATCATGTGGCTTGGCGAGCAGATCACGGATCGTGGTATTGGAAATGGCATCTCATTGATCATTACAGTAGGGATCATTTCTGCCGTCCCCCGGGGGATTAGCTATCTCTACACTGCCCTGACCTCTGAAGCATTCAATATGGACCTGATCAAAATGGTCCTGTTCCTGGGAAGCATCCTGGTAATGATCATGGCGGTGATTTACATCACCTTGTCTGTACGCAAAATCCCCGTTCAGTATTCGCGTCGTGTCGTCGGACGACGGATGTATGGTGGTCAGGCAACTCACATTCCGTTGCGCGTCAACGCGGCTGGCATGATCCCCATCATTTTTGCAATGGTGATCATGCAGTTTCCACAGGCCCTGATGAGTTTTGTCCCGATCACCATCGTCCAATCGATGGCAATAGCCTTCTATAGTAATCTTGCACTCTACTATGCCTCGATGGGACTGCTTGTTATCTTCTTCACTTATTTCTATACAGCGGTCCAGATCAATCCCGTACAGATGGCAGATG
>JAJRTO010000407.1 GCA_024278235.1 Candidatus Poribacteria bacterium | reverse complement strand
GTGCGCAAAGCGTTCGCGCCACGGATCAAAGTCGCTGAAATCACGGAGCGATGTGCAAAGGTTGCCCCGGGGTCCGAAGGTGTGATCGTGATACCAACGTTCGTGAAGGGAACGGGTCCAACCCCCAAAGCACCTGGCTCAATCATCGGGTATGAAAGTGGTATGGCTCCCGAAGTGCCCGTTCGCGCCGCGCTCGAAGGACTCGCCTTCCAGACACGAGATGCTCTCTCTGCTCTCCAATTTCGCGCCGATAGCATCCTCATCGGAGGTGGGTTCGCCAAGAACCACCTGTTTGGTGAGATTCTGGCGAATGTCACCGGTAGGGATGTCGAGTTGGCAGGGATTCCCGAGGTGACGACGCTCGGTGCTGCCGCACTCGCAAAGGTTGGCGTTGGGATCACGGACAGTATGGAAGCCGCCTGGGATCAGGTGAAGATGCCCACGATACGGATCGAGCCTGGAGGCACGGACTACGAGGATGCCTACCAACGCTATCATAAGGCAACTGAGATGCTATCAGAACTCTACACAGGGATTTAGGGAAAGCGAAGCACGGGGAAACTCATGATCCACGGGCAAGCGATCCAAACTCGTACTGTTCGGGGAGCATGAACTGACTATCGACCGACAAACCGGGGGGACCATGTGATGCTAGAGAACGTCGATTTATCCAAATCCCTCGACAAAAAAACATACAAGGAATGGATGCCGAAACTACGGCAGGAACTCTGGGACCTGCAGAGGCAGTCGCTCGAAGCCGATGTCCCCATCGCGGTGCTTTTTGAAGGCTGGGATGCTGCGGGCAAGGGGGACAGCATCAATTACCTTGCGGAATGGCTTGATCCGCGTGGGGCTCATGTCCATCCGATCTCCGCGCCCCTGGAGGATGAACTTCTCCGCCCTTTCCTCTGGCGTTTTTGGCTCAAGCTGCCCGAACAGGGGAGGATGGCGATCTTTGACCGTTCCTGGTACGGCCGGGTGCTGATTGAACGCATCGATAAACTATGCACAAAAAAGGAATGGAGACAAGCCTACGAGGAGATCAATCAGTTTGAACGGCAACTGACGGATGACGGTATGGTCATCGTGAAGTTTTGGTTGCATATCAGCAAAAAGGAACAGAAAAAACGCTTCAGGAAATGTGAGAAAGATCCTCTGCTCCGCTGGAAAGTGACAGACGAGGACTGGAAACATCATAAGCAATACGATGACTACCTGCAAGCGGCGGAAGAGATGCTGGAACGCACGAGTACCAGTAATGCCCCCTGGACGGTCGTTGAGTCCACCGATAAACGCTACCGACGAATGAAGATCTACCAGACGCTCTGTGAGGCCATCCAGGAAGGACTGATTAAGCGCAAACGGCGTGAGATGAATGGAGAGATTGTCCCTACCCCTGTTGAAATTCCGGTGCTTCAGCAGCTCCCAACCGTCCTCGAAACGGTAGACTTGAGCAAAACACTCTCTAAAGAAGATTATGACACGCAATCCAGGAAGTATCAGGTTCGGTTGAGAGAGCTTGAGTTTGAGTGTTACCGGCACCGTTTGCCTGTCGTCATCGCGTACGAAGGTTGGGATGCGTCTGGAAAGGGTGGGAACATCCGCCGCATGACGACCCATCTGGATCCGCGTGGGTATTCGGTCATCCCGATCGCTGCCCCTAAAGGTGAAGAAACACAGCATCATTACCTGTGGCGATTCTGGAAGCATATTCCCAAAGCAGGACACCTCGCCATCTTTGATCGTTCATGGTACGGACGTGTCATGGTGGAGCGCGTTGAAGGATTTTGTACTGAATCCGAATGGCGACGCGCCTACCAGGAGATACGCGAATTCGAGCAACAGTTGACAAACTTTGGCACTGTCATCGCCAAGTTCTGGATCCACATCAGTCCGGAGGAGCAGTTGAGGCGCTTTGAGAACCGTCAGGACAATGAGTATAAGCGATACAAGCTTACCGATGAAGACTGGCGTAACCGTGAGAAATGGAATCTTTACCGGGAGGCTGTCGTGGATATGCTTCGATACACCAGCACAACCTATGCGCCGTGGACCATTGTCGAAGGAAACTGCAAACGCTGGGCACGCGTGAAGACACTCCGCACTCTCTGTGATGCCATCGAGCGGGCACTGAAACAAAAACGAGGGCGGGTGTACGTACCGAGCCCTGGAAAGAAGTCGTGATATCTACGGGTACGGCGTCTCATAGGAGGGCACGTTCACATAGCGCTGCATGCCCAAACGGAGCTTCAGACCGGTACCAGGCTCAAGGATGACTTTCAGCCATTTCCCATCCACGATTTCTCCTGAATCTTTCCCATCCACGACAACTTCTGTGAATCGATGTTCACCGAAGGCCCCCGCCTGGATGAAAAGTTCCCGTGCTCTCCGGGAATCGAGGTTACCCAATTGCAGGACGATACCATCCGGTTGAAGCTGTTCCACAAGCGCAACGGTGGATTCCGGCAGGCCGGGCCGCTTTGTCTCTGCATCGTAATAGCGCACCCGGCAATGCAACAATCCACCATGATAGATGTGTTGTGGCGCTCCCAGTGTGAGTTGCACGAGTCCTTCGCAGATCACGGGATTCAGGTCCTGCCAATGGTGCACATCCCATGCGTTGGGATCCCCCTGATCCTTTCGGATCTGCTCCATCCTCTTGCAATGCTGATGATAGTTGACCTGTAGTATCTTTTCCGGATAGTTGGGATGGTGGCCCTCGATATACCGGAACCAGGGGGCTGTGTGCGCCTGATCGCCCTTACCGACCGTTTCGGCAACGTGATCCCAACGCTCCTGTCCCGGACATCTCCGAACACGTTCTCTGTCGTCCACATCCATTGAGATGTTCCACAGGTGGATGGCGAGCCGTGGATCCACCGGACGATAGGCGTCCCAGCCGCTATCCAGATGTTTATATGGAACACACCAGACCCCGTCTATTTCCTTTCCAAGAGACCAAAGCAGATCCTGCTGGGAACGAGCCAAATCGAGATGGGACGTGTCTCCCGTGAGAAGAACGGCGTTTGACCCGGCAATCGTCGTGGACTCCAGCAGGTTCATGGCTCCGTGCGGCCAACGCCATCCATAGTAGCCTCCCCACCATTTTCCATCCATACACTCACCGATCTTGCCGGAGAGGCCAATGTTATCGGGCATGATGCCGTTGTTCGCTTTCGTACGCTCGTGCCATGCATTCAGATATTCCAACACCCATTGTTTGTATTTGTCCATCCCCGTGTAGAGGAATGCGTGGGTGATCAAACTGGTGGCTGTCAGATTGAGCGGCACATCGCCTTTTGCCATACGCTGATTCATCAACTTCAGGATTTCCGCGAAGATCGCATCATCATTCCAATCTGCAACAGGCCCTTCCACGCCTGGAATATCCTCATACGGTGCGGGGTAACCGGCGAGTATGGGGCGATGAGTCACCCAATCCTCCGCGCTCATCTCAAATCGGGGGCCCCGGCTTCCATTGATCGGTGAACGGATCAGTTTGAGTTCTGAATCGTAGTTCTGCGCCTCAGGATCATCACCGGTGTAGAAATGAGCGAACCGCAGCGCACGTCTTCGATCCTTGTGCACTGTCGGATCGGCAAGTCCATAATAGTAGGTGTAGATAGAGCTTTCACCGTGATGCATCCAGTCATAGTAAGCATCAAATTCCCGGTAGATCTGTCCATATTCGGTGAATTGCCACGTGATCGCATCCCATTCTCGACGTGCCAACTCGTGGATTTCAGCGCTCCCACCCAGCGCGTAGAACAGGGCAAAGTTGTGGAAGCTCTCGTAAGCATCATCGGAACCATCCATCCCCGGCCATTCCTCACGCCAGACAAGTGTTCCATCCGAGCGGGTATAACGATCCACAAACTCGATAGCGGCTCGATTCATACTGTCTATCAGATGGCGTTCCCACAATGCCCACGTAGGAGGAGACCAGAATTCCGTTGCATGGATGGTAACCCATCGATTTTGCTGAGACGATAGCATGTATCATCCTCCGATCACTTCGTTCGTTATGACTCTACTGTGGACGATCTTACCGGCTTTTCACCGTCCGGTCAACAGGCATTTGGCGCAAACAGTTCCTCACTTCAGCAAATCGCAACTTTATCAATGATCCGCACGCCCCTACTTCTCACTGATAGGCGGGCG
>JAJRTO010000006.1 GCA_024278235.1 Candidatus Poribacteria bacterium | reverse complement strand
AGCTAGAGGAGCAAGACATCCAGGCTGCTATGGATCAAGGGTTAGAAAGAGCTTCTGGTCTAGAAGCTGTCGATCCCTCTGGTAAATTCACAACAACCTGGGCTAACATCAAAGCTCGATAAAAAGTTTGGACCATGACAATCGAAAGACCATCTGATTGGATGGTCTTTTTTATGTGCACATTGATTATGAACGACAGAGATACCGCACGCAGACACTTGACACGGCGTGGATTCTTTCGCTGTGCAGGGGTTGGAACATTGGGGTTCATCATGGCAGGGAATTCAGACGCTTTTAACATGGAGAGACAGGATAGCAAACCAAATCTCCTCTTTATTATGACTGACCATCAGCGAGCGGACAGCATCGGGATGGTTCAAGCAGGAATCGAGGTAACTCCTCACCTGAATCGTTTGGCAGGAGAAGGAACGACATTTACCCGGGCATACAATACATGTCCGCTCTGCGCACCTGCGCGTACCGCGCTGGCCACCGGCAAGTATCCCACCCAAAACGGCATCGTGTTCAACGATTGGAAGGGAGTGCGCGCCGGAGACCACAAGCCCATCCATCAATATGTGGCGGAAGCGGGGTATGATGTGGGACATATTGGCGTCCATCACATCCGGGTGAAACCGACGATTCAGGAGCGTGTGCCGTTTGCCACGTGGATTGATAATTCCAGCTACCGCCGGTACCTCGCAGCGAAGGGAATAGATGCAACGCCAGCGGAAGGGATGGATGCCTTCAAAAAGGAGATCCGCGAAAGCCAGAACGGGACGTTTGTCAGCGTGGGATACTCAAACACCCGATGTGCGATCTGGAGGCATCCGGCGGAACATTTCATGGATAGTTACTTCTGCCAGCAGGCTGTTGAGTTTCTCAGTGAAGAGCGAACCCGGCCGTTTGCTCTGTTCGTTTACCTGTGGGCGCCCCATCCGCCGTTACGAGTCCCGGAACCCTACGCATCTCTGTTTGATCCCAACAAGCTCGAATTGCCCCCGAATATTGGCAGGGTCGCAGAAGGAGAACCGGCGAACCGACGACGTGGAATTGCGGCGCAACTCGCTGAAGGCGTTTCAATGGACGAGTGGCGGCAGGTCTGGGCAGCCCATCTCGGGTTGGTTCGCCTCGCTGATTCAGGGATCGGACGGGTTTTGGAGGCGTTGGAAACCTCCGGGCAGGCAGACAATACCGCAGTCCTTTTCACTTCAGATCATGGCGATCATCTGGGGCAACACAGGATGTACCAGAAGATGGAGATGTACGAGCAGGCTATCCGAGTTCCACTGCTCGTTCGCATCCCCGGTTGTCCGCCTCGAAGCTTCGACTCGCCTGTATCCCACCTCGACGTGATGCCCACACTGCTGGAACTCACGGGCCTCGAACTCCCTGAAGATCTGGATGGCCATTCGCTTCTGGGTCCCATCCTTTCAGGTACCCCGCCGGCAGACAAACATGTCTTCTCCCAGTACACCGGGAATCCTACTGTTGGGGATATTCGTCGCGCTGTGATCACTCACCAGTACAAGTATGTCTATGATCCGGCGGATGTGCAGGAACTGTATGATCTGGAAGCTGATCCGCTCGAAATGCACAATCTCGCCTCTGATGCCGCCTATCGGGGCATCGTCCAACAACTGCATCAGGTGGGCCAATCCTGGGCGAACAGCCACGGGGATTGGGTGACGTTTTGAGATAACTATGCGAAGGAACTCTCTTTTTGAAACAGCCTGTTATCACTGTCAACAAGCGGCCGAGAAATACTTAAAGGCATATTTGATCTACGCTGAAGTCGAACCGCCCAGGATCCACGATTTAACGCGATTGGTCGCAATCTCCAAAACCGTTGATCGTGGGTTTGAGATGTTAGATGACATGCCTGCGTAAGCTGATCGAATCTCGCCCGATGCTCATACGGATCCCTGATCAGTCCCTTATTGCAGGCGAACAGACGAGAGATCTCCACCATATTCAGGCCACGCGGGCGTCGGACGACAGCTATGCCTTCATCTATATCCCAGCCGGGAGGTCATTCACAATTCAGACGAAGAAGTTGGCTGGCAAGACGATCCGTGCCCACTGGTACGATCCGCGAAATGGGACCTCCACCCGGTTTGGGGATTTCACCAACGACACGGAGAGCCTGCAATTTACACCGCCATCCAGTGGCAGAGGAGAGGATTGGATATTGGTTCTGGATGACCCTGCAAAGCAGTACCTACCTCCCGGCATCACGAGAAAAAACACCGCCGAAGATGCAGGAAGATGCAGGAAGATGCAGGAAGATGCATTTGAATGGCTGGATCAACAGTTCTAACCTATCACTGTTACGAAGGGAACCTATGATGAAAGTAAGAAGATCAGGTGAATTTTCCACGGTCTTTTCGAGCCTCGTTTGCATGATGGTCTTCGTCATTGCCGCACTTCCATCTCAGGCTGGCTTGAGGGAACAACTTGGACTTGTGTCACTCTGGACTCTCGACTCAGGGACCATTCAGGGTAAGACGGTTGAAGATGCCTTCGGGGAGAACGATGGGACCATCACAGGCGATCCAAAAAACATCGAGGGGTTTATTGGAGACGCCCTGGACTTTGATGGTGTCGCTGATCTGATTCGAATAACCAACGACATCTTCTTTCCGAGTGTCAGCATGGAGGCCATCATCAATCCAACTTTAGGCTCCCGAAATCCCATCTATGATAAATACAACTATGGGATTCAACTGGTCGACAACGATAATGTAGGCATCTGGATCAGAGCTGACACGAATCAGGCGGGGAAACAGTGGCCTTCTGCCTATACGCCGTTTCCCACAGATGGGAAGTGGCACCATGTCGTAGGGGTGGTGGAAAGCGAACAGTCCGTCAAGATCTATCTTGACGGTGAATTGAAGGCAACGACGCCCGCGCCGGATCCTATCAGTATCGCCTACGGCGCTAATGTCAAACCGTCCATTGCTTACACCCAACACTTAGGAGGGATTTGGTATGAGGGTGGCATCGATGAGGTCGCTATCTATGAAGGGGCTCTAAGTGACGGCGATGTGAGGAAATTGTACACCAGGGCTCTGGCTGTTGAACCTGTTGAAAAGCTCACCATGATCTGGGGGCTACTGAAGGCCAAATGATAGCGGGAAATGGGAACTGCTGAGTTTCTGCAAGCTGAAATAGGGATGGACAAGATACCTGGATTCTGATAAGATAAAACGAGAGTCATCCGGGAGATGTGAACGACTGAATCTTAATTCCGGTGTTGCTGAACCTTTGTTACTAAGGAGGAGAAGATGCAAATGACGCTGCATAAACCTATGTCTCTGGCAATCGTCCTGATTATCTTCCTGGTTGCCGATGTGTGCATGGGAGGTGCGTGGGAAACCGCAGAAATTGGTGCAGATACCAAAGGTGACGCCGAATTCAATGAAGGCGAGATTACGATCACCGCAATCACCGGCGATATCTGGGATGCTGCTGACACAGCGATGTATGTTTACAAAGAGGCAACCGGCGATATGGAGATTTCCGCCCGTGTGTCAAAATATGAGCCTGCGAACCCGGATTGGGGCAAGGCCGGGCTCATGATTCGTCAGAGTGTCGATGCAGATGCTGCAAACGCGTTTATCAATTTGACAGGGAACAACGGGTTGAAGCTCATCCATCGGGATACGAAGGGGGGGCCAACCGGTCCGAGTCCAGCAGGTGCACCTTATGATCTGCCGATCTTCCTCAAACTGACGCGAGCAGGGAACCTTTTCACGGCATTTACATCAACAGATGGCAAAGCCTGGGAAGAAGCCGGGGGTGGCGAAGGGCCATCGGCGGAAATCCAAATGACGGATCCAATTGTCGCCGGCATGGCGTTGAGTTCCAATGACGCCGGGAAAGCGGCCGTTGTTTTCGACATGGTGGATGGCACGGGAGACTTTGCCAGCCCTGTGGAGCCGCTGGACAAACTCACAACAACATGGGCAAGCATAAGAATCCGATATTAGGGTTGCGCCATACCGATCTCCGCTCGATTGCCGGAATGATCGTTGGTGTTGCATGGTTGTTGATGGGAGCGGTTTTACCTCATGCTGAATCGGGGGATGGGCTCCAGTACCACCTCGATCAAGCTGCTCGTGCCTACCGTGAGGGACGTCTGGACGCTGCCATCAGCTATTACCGCAAAGCGATCGAGATCGATCCGAACGCGCCCGCAGCGTATGGGGGGCTTGGCTTTATCTATGCACAGCAAGGGAATGTTGCGGATGCGATCGCTGCATATCAGCGTACCATTGCACTCGACCCAAACCGGGTGGACGCCTACGTTGAGTTGGCAGGCGCTTATCGTGAAACGAAACGTCCAATGCAAGCGATTCGCTATTATCAAACCGCGCTAGAACATGATCCAAAGCTGACACGAGCATACATCGGCCTCGGCCTAGTCTACACAGATATGGGACGTCTCGATGAAGCGGCTGAAGCCTACAAACGCGCTATCGATATGGATCCGAATCTGGCGGAAGGCTATCACAATCTCGGCTTCGTTTATTCCCGGCAGAGCAGATATGATCAAGCTATCCCTCTTTATGAGCGAGCGATCCGCCTCAAACCGGATCTTGCATGGGCGCATTATGAGCTTGGATTAGCATATACCAAGCAGGGACGATGGGATGCAGCGCTCGGTGCGTTTCGCAAGACCATCATGCTGGAGGCAGATCATATCAGCGCGTATTACAATCTTGCTCGGGTTTACATGCATCAGGGGAATGTGCAGGCAGGCGAGGCGGCACTCGCAACATTCAAGAGGCTGAGTAAGGCTGAGGAGCAGGTTCAGTGGCGTAAGCGATATGTCGAGAAAAACCCTGACAGCCCCCAGGCCCATGTTGATCTTGCAAAGGCTTATGTTCAGCGAGGCAAGCTGCGTGATGCGCTTCGAGCTTATACACAGGCGATTCAGTTGGATCCAAACGATGTCGAAGCATCTCTTGGCAGAGCAAGCGTGTATACCGAACTCGGAAAGGACTCACTTGCCATCACGGATTATCAGCGTGTGCTTGCGCTGAATCCAACCGTGACGGAAGCACATCGCAACTTAGGACAGATCTTTCTGACACAAGGAAACATAGAGAAAGCACAGACGCACTATGAGAAAGCGATCCATCTCGATCCGAATCTGGCTCAGGCACATGCGGTACTTGGAGGGATCTATAGTGATCGCGGTGAGCTGGATCGGGCGATCCAGTCGTACAGGCGGGCAATTGATTTAGATCCAGATCGGTCTGAAATCCTGAATAACCTCGCATGGCTCTATGCAGAAAACGAAATCCGGTTGGACGACGCACTCGAACTCGCAGAGAAAGCCGTCTCCATCCGCCCGCATCCGGTGCACTTTGACACATTAGCATGGGTTCATTACAAACGGCGCGAATACACGCTTGCGAAAACAGCCCTCCGAAAAGCATTAGAGATCGATCCTCAAAACGAAGAGTATTTGAGCCATCTGAAGATCATTCAGGCATCGTTATGGGAGCGATAGATGCATTCACGAAAAGAGGGCTCTTCACGTTTCATGCCACATGGATCCTTCTGGTGTTCATCAGCATGTCGGTCTCCGCAAATAGTACCAGATTCGTTGAGGTCACAAGAGAAGCGGGAATACACTTTCAGCACCATGATGGACGGAGTGGATCCCGGTACTTTGTTGAACCGCTCGGGGCAGGAGCGGCTTTTTTCGATTATGACAATGACGGCTTTCAGGACATCTATCTTGTCAACGGCGCAGACCTCCCTGGACGAACTTCAGAGGTTCCCCCACAAAACGTCCTTTATCGTAACAACGGCGATGGTACGTTTACCGATGTGACCGAAGCGACAGGGGTCGGTGATACAGGATATGGCATGGGATGTACTGTTGGAGACTATGATAACGATGGCTTCCTGGATCTCTATGTCACCAACTTCGGTACAAACGTCCTGTATCGCAACAATGGAGATGGCACCTTTACTGACGTGACCGAGGAGGCAGGCACAGGAGATACCCGTTGGGGGACGAGTTGCGCCTTTGCAGACTATGATCATGATGGTTTTCTGGATCTCTACGTCACCAATTATGTGAGGTACACTATCGAATCCGATAAGGTCTGCATCAATCAAGGGATTCGTTCCTATTGTGACCCGCGTATTTACGATGGCGAGTTGGATGTGCTGTATCACAACAATGGGGATGGTACCTTTACCGACGTGACCGAGGAGGCGGGGTTTTCCGGGGCAACAGGCCGAGGACTCGCCATCGTCTTTGGAGACTACGATGATGACGGAGACATGGATCTTTACATCGCCAATGATGCCGACCAAAATTCCCTCTATCGTAACAATGCTGACGGAACCTTTACCGATGTCAGTCTGATCGCGGGTGTCGGTTTCAGCGAAGATGGAGAGGCTGAAAACGGCATGGGAGCCGATTTTGGGGATTATGACAACGATGGGCGACTGGATCTGATCGTCACGAACTTCCAGGAGCAGACGAACACGCTCTATCACAATGAGGGAAATGGGCTGTTTCTGGATCTGAGCTACATCTCAAAAATCGGCATGATAAGCCTACCTTATCTGGCATGGGGTGTGAATTTCTTCGACTACGATAGTGACGGTTATCAGGATTTGTTTATCGCTAATGGACACCTCCATGACAATATCCGCATATTTTTTCCGGCGGCGTCTTATGAACAACCGAACCTACTTTTCCGGAATAACCAGGATGGGCGATTTGATGAAGTCGGGGTGGGTTCCGGTGGAGAATATGCCATCTTGCCGCCCCTGGAGAAGGTCAGTCGCGGTACGGCTTTTGCCGATTATGACAACGATGGCGATCTGGATCTCCTGGTAACCAACTTGAATGCTGCTCCCGATCTGTTGCGGAATGATAACGGAAATCAAAATGCGTGGCTCACCCTCAAACTTGTTGGCACACGCAGCAATCGGAACGCTATTGGAGCACGAGTCAGGGTCATGGCGGAGGGGATCATGCAGATTCGAGAAGTCCGAAGTGGTTCAAGCTACTTATCACAAAGCGATATGCGTTTGCACTTCGGCCTGGGGAAATGCAAATGGGTCGATCTCATCGAGATTCGATGGCCCAGCGGTCTGAACGAACGACTCGAAAAGGTTCAGGCCAATCAGATGCTGACTCTGTTCGAGGGCAAGAGTGGTTCACTGTAGGTTATACATCGACATCCTGTCCATCGACCACTTTCCCTTCCATGCCGAATGCTGTCGCGCGTGTGGCTACGTCGGGATGTACCGAGACTTCAGCAAAGTGTGTTCCAACCGCGTAGAGGTTGTTTTCACAGATATACACGACAGGCAGCGCAAGGATGGCAGCCGGGTTCAGCGATTCCAGAAATACCCCTTGATTCGCAGCCCCATCCCCAAAGAAGCACAGTGCGATTTGATTGCTCTCACGCAGTTTAGCTGACCAGGCTGCTCCTGCGGCAATGGGGGCACCCGCACCGACAATCCCATTCATGCCCAGGATACCCAGTTCCGTTGCCGCAAGATGCATCGACCCACCCTTGCCTTTGTTGTACCCAGTCGCACGACCGAACAGCTCTGCCATCATGCGGTTGACCTGTCCCCCTTTGGCAATGAGATGATGGTGTCCCCGATGAGTGCTGGCGATGAAATCTCAGTGCACACGCTCATTTCCTCCTGGCGTTTTCACCAACCGTGGGCCATTCACCCATTTGACACTTGGTCCACGGCCTGTATCAGGATGATAGCAGGACTTCACACAGAATGCAATTCAGAATCGCCTGCATGGTCAGTCTGTGAGTTTTCCCCTCACTCCGCCACAACTGGAACAGGCCGTGGCCTGGATCGCCCAGTTGGGTGGTTTCCTGGGCGCAGACGGTGCACCTGGTGTCAAGACACTCTGGCGGGGATTGGGTCACCTTCATGACCTTGCTAAAAAAACAACACGAGTCAAATGAACCCACAATACCGATATACCTACCATAACCCGAAGCCACAACAGGATATACTACTTGGGGAATTTCCAGAAAACTTCTTTCCCGTTGACAAAGTGAATGGCAGACGATAGAATGAAAGTCCACGAACCTAACGAAAATGTGTTGGATGAAGGAGATGATTCAGATGAATATCCATGTCGACAATCTGCCGGCCTGATACGACGGTGGAACACTTGCAGGAAGCCTTCGTCCCAAATGCGGCTATATGGTTGCTGAATCTCTGTTTAGATGCGTCTCTTGGTGAGACGACTCTGTTGTCGGTGCGATAAAGGTAATGGATGGTAGAGATATACGGGTGATGTGGCCGTTCGATTCCTTTCTCGACAGAAATCTCCCTCGCCGGACCTTTCGACGAATCGCCCATGTCGAGAGCATGGCAATACTCCAAATATGTAAAGGCTGGTAATACATGCACAAGTCAGTTCTCCCTCCCTTGAGAATTAATGATCTGGAGATCTACCCACCCATAATACAAGGAGCTATGGGTGTCCGTGTGTCAAGAGCAGGACTTGCCTCCGCAGTCGCAAATGAGGGATGTGTGGGGGTCATCGCCGGTGTGGTTTTGGGAAAATTTGAGAATCTCTCAAGAACTGAATTTGTTAAAGCCAATGAGGAAGCTCTGAGATACGAAATCAGAAAAGCGAAGAGCATGACCGATGGGATCCTCGGCGTGAATGTGATGGTTGCAGTCTCTGATTATGAAAACTTAGTAAGAGCTGCTGTGGAAGAGAACATCGACTTAATCATCTCCGGTGCTGGACTTCCTCTGGAACTCCCCAAATTCCTCGATGGCAAAGACATCAAGTTAATCCCTGTGGTTTCTTCAGCAAGAGCTTTCAAGGTTATCTGCAGAAGATGGACAAAGAGATTCCACAAAGCACCGGATGGTGTGATTGTGGAAGGCGTCAAAGCAGGGGGGCATCTAGGTTTTTCCCATCAAAGTATCGTCAACGGAACAGCACCCGCACTAGAAAAAATCACCCGGGAAGTCATAGAGATCGCTCAATCATTGGACCCACCCGTTCCGGTCATCGCTGCCGGAGGAATCTTTGATGGGAAGGACATCGCGCGTTTTCTCACATTGGGTGCTTCTGGTGTCCAGATGGCAACGCGTTTTGTCTGCACCGTTGAATGTGATGTACATGAAAACTTCAAACAGGCGTATCTGGATGCTCAGGAAGAGGATATCGTCATCATAAGCAGTCCTGTAGGCATGCCAGGAAGAGCCATCAGAAATCGCTTCGTAGAACGTATCGAGCAGGGTGAGACGATGCCTTTCAGGTGCAGTTATCGATGTCTCAGAACGTGTGATGTGACAACAGCACCTTATTGTATTGCGAAAGCGTTGGCAAATGCTGCGGATGGAAATCTCGATGAATCGTTCGTCTTTGCCGGAGCCAACGCCTACAAGTGCCATGAAATCATTCCTGTCAAGCAGCTTATTGAGCAACTCGTTCAGGAGACTCATGACCATTTGACCAGTGGCTGATATTCATTACAGACCATTTTACCATTGACAAACGACTGCAAATTCATTATCCTTTAGTCCGTCTGTTAAGCTCCAAGACTTAACAGTGTGTGAGTTCGTGCCACATGAGGGGGCCAGAAGCCAAGTTGTTACCCCAGAAAATCCGCCAAGAGTTGCTTTTTGACTTCTATGGCAATCTGTTGACAGAACGACAGCGGCAGGTTCTGGAGTTGCACTGGGATGGCGATTTCTCCCTGGGAGAGGTTGCGGAGAACCTTGGGGTTTCCCGACAGGCGATCTATTATGCCGTAAAATCCGCCGAGCGCTCTCTGGAACATTACGAGGAGAAACTGGAACTGGTCGCTCAATTTCAGGATCAGCGCCACAAGGTGTCCGCACTGCTAAAACGCCTGGAGCAATTGGAGCAGCGTCTGCAGGATCCTGAAATATGCCATGAAGTCCGAAGCATACGGGATGCTTTACATCTCATGACAGAGTAATATATCAGGTTTATCCGATTTGAGCGTGATCATGGGTAGAGGAGTTCTCAGCGATTGGAAGCTCCAGCGATTAGCCATCAGCGCATAAGCCATCAGCGCATAAGCCGAAAACTGATACCCCCACGGAACCCTGATAGGCTTTATATCATAGGATGTCACAGTATTTTGGTTGAATAGGAGTCATGCCGTGTTTGAGAGCTTGACCGAGAGATTGCAGCAAACTTTCAAGAAACTACGTGGT
>JAJRTO010000406.1 GCA_024278235.1 Candidatus Poribacteria bacterium | reverse complement strand
AGAGAGCTACCGCCAGACTATCGCGCTGTGTGGGATAGATCCGCTGCGTCATGCACTGCCGGCCATTGGCAAAGACTTCCAGGATGGACCGGTCCAGAAAAATGCACAGCTTCAATGGTTCTCCCTGCCGCAGCTCAAGCGGAGCTTCCTGAACCTGCACTCTGGGATTCTCTCCACCCATCATGCAGAACGTCCAGTAATGGATGCGGGTGTCCAGGGTAGATTTGCAGATGTCGATCCTCAACAATTTAGATTCAGAATCATACGTTATCACGGTTTGCTCGGATCCATCGGGGGAACGCCGCACCATGACCCCAAACTCACACGCATCTTGCGGCTGCATCTCCACGAATAGTTCAAGACAATCTCCGCTGATCCCTTCCAGTACGAGTTCTGCATCGGCAGCCAGGTTGATGTCTTCGTATTTGCGGTGATTGAGCCGGAGGACGGTCAACTCCTCAACAGGCTCTATCTGTAGTGTGCTGTCATCGGATAAAGACAACACACGAGGTAATGTCATCACCCCACTCCAACCGGATGCACGGATCATTTCGGCGGGGCGACGGTCGAGAACCCACGTCCAGAAGATACGCCGGCCTTTATCATCCAGGAGACTCTCCGGTGCGAAACACGTACCTCCCGGCCAGTTCATCCGAGCATGACGTTCCGGATAGAACGTCTTGTTCTCATACCGTCCGAGGTAATAGCGTGCGCCACGAGGATGACTGATGCACAGCAGCATATGCTGCTCGCCCAGCTTGAAGAAGTCGGGACATGCACAATCTTCCTCTGGACCGGTCCAGTCAGGATTCGGTGCATAGAACGGATGGACATACTTCCAGTGAACCAGGTCTTTTGACTCGAACAGGAAAACGGTGTCGTATTCCCGATTGGGTAAGAGTTTGCCACCCAGGATGACGTAGTAGGTGTCACCTTCCACCCAGGCGTGCGGATCAAACACATTGTATTGACCATAGCCGGGTTCCCCTTCCTTCGGTATCGGGATCACCGGGTTCGCCGGCGACTTGGTCCAATGGATCAGGTCGTCATCTTCACTGGTGGCGATGCAGATTCCTGCATCGATCCCAAAATAGATGAGCGTGGGAACCCCTTCTTTGTCGATGAAACCGTTGCCGCTGAAGATTCCCACGTCGGGATCTCCGGGCATTGGCTCCAGCGCCGTCGGGTGGTGAACCCAATGCACAAGGTCAGTGCTCGATGCATGTCCCCAGCAATGACCACCGTGCGGCAGGTTGGAGTTCTGAAAAATGTAGAACAGATGGTATTTGCCCTTCCAATAGAGGCAACCATTTGGATCGAAGGGCATGGCATAGCCTTCCAGCGCGGTAAAGTGATACGTTGGCCGGTGCGGATCCTGCTGGAACAGTACTCTAAGTTCGCGTGAAGCGGCGATCCATCCCTCATTGCGCTGGCTCTGTTCGGTCACTTCCTGATGATTCGCATTCATCGTTGACTCACCTCGCTCTTTCCTGCAAGCCTTTGACAAATTCCCAACTGCGTTCAAGGCAGTCGTAGGGATCCATGTCTTTAGGCGGTACCATCTCCCAGTGCATCACCAACTTCTCTGGAGCCGGATGGTGCTCCAGAAGGATGCAGTAGATTTCTTTCAGGCCGACATCCCCATCTCCAAGCGGCGCACCCTCGATGACAAACTTGAGTTCCCGGAGATCGGGATGGACAAAGCGATCCTTGAAATGTGTGCCTAGTTGATAGCAACATCCCCATCCCAGACACCGAATGCACCCGGGTAGACACCGGCGTATCCCCATATCATCTCAGACTCCTTTATACATCAGATGTGGCCCTGTTTCACTACGAATTACCGTTATCGCATTGTATCATGGCTTATATCCTGGTTCAAGGATTGACAGAAATTCCCCAGGGAAGGATAACATCCTGGTAGGGCACGAGTCGATAGGTCAAGGAAACATCGGCGTGTCCACTCAACAATATCATATCACTTCGTGCGAAACTGTGCTACAATCAGGGAGGTCCTGGGTGAACATCCGTGATTCAGCCAACGGTTCGAGATCGATTATGCCGAATACGCGTAGGAAATCATTCTATCTGGTTTTGTTCCTCCTGCTGGGGATGACCCTGGGAACAATCGCCTTGCGTCTGATGATGTGGGATAAGGGGAAACTCCTTCCTGCGGGCCACCTGAAAGACAATATCGCTTTTTCGCTCATCGACCTGATTCTTTATCAGATACTCATCATCTGCCTTGCTGCTCTCATGACTTCCTTTCTCCCAATCGGATTCCGAAAGGGAAATCGCTATCTCCTCAATTCAAGCCCGGTTGTCTTCCTCACAATCATTGCTCTCTTCGCCTTTGTCATTTCCAACGTGATCTCTTACTTCGTCCTGGAACATTTTCCCCGCGATGTAGACAGTATTGCCAGGCTGTTCCAGGCCAAGACGTTCGCCAGTGGACAGCTCTATGTAGAAGAACCTTCTATCCCGGAGGCATTTCATATTGCCAACGTCGTCACCGAAGACGGCAAGATGTATTCCAAATACGCGCCTGGTTCCGCACTTGTTTATGCTCTATGGAAGCGCATCCTGGGAATCCAGTGGGGGGTGAATCCCTTTCTCGGATCTGCGATGCTTGTCGTTCTCTATGGGGTATTCAAGACATGGTATGAGGAACGAGTGGTTCGGATTTCGCTCATCCTGTTGTGCCTTTCGCCCTTTTTCATCTTCATGACTGCCAGCTTCCATAGCCATCTTCCATGCCTGTTCCTTCTCTCGACGTTCCTCCTGTTCCTGGGATGGGGACATCGGCATGGTCAATGGTATTACTTTCCGTTGTCTGGATTGTGCCTGGGATTGGCCTTCATCATCCGTCCCTACACAGCTTTGCTTGTCGGTGTGCCATTCCTGGTTGCGTACTTCCTTCAGAGCCGTCATCAGAGGGCATTCAACCGTTGGTTATTGTTGGGTCTCGGATTCGCTCTTCCGCTGGGCTTTCTGCTCTACTACAATCATGCGCTGACAGGACATCCGCTGCGCTTCCCCTTCTTGGTCGCCGATCCTGAGGAGAAGATAGGGTTCGGGCACAAGGGACATACTCCATTGAAAGGGCTGAGCAATACGGGTGAGATGCTTCAGCTTCTGAATCTGAATATCCTGGGCTGGCCTTGCGGTCTCCTGTTCCCGGTTCTGTTCATCGTGTTAGCCAGAAAGCATCGTTGGGACATCGTGCTTCTGGTAAGTATCCTGTGTCTGATAGTTGGATATGGCTTTTATTACTGGATCGATTTCTCCTTTGGTCCACGCTTTTACTTCGAGATGCTCCCCTTCCTGGTGTTGCTCAGCGTCCGGGGGATGATGAGCTTTCCGGAAGGTATGCAGCGCATCGGGCTCCACAAGATAAGCCATGAGCAGTTGGTAGGCTTCGTCCATTGGGTCGTGCTGCTCTCGTTTCTGTTCAGCTTCATCTTCTACATCCCTCAACTCACCCGGATGTACCATGAGGACTACAATCGAATCATCCACACGAAAGTCGCTGCGTTCGTCAAGGAGAAGGAGATTACGAACGCGCTCGTGTTGATAAGAGAGATACCGGGTTACAATGTATACGCCAGTGGTTTCCTTGCCAATGCGCTTGATTTCCGAGGGGATGTGGTCTACGTGCGAGACAGGGGACAGGAGCAAAATCAAGCCATCATTTCAGCATATCCCGACCATTCGGTATTCTGGTTTGACTTCGATAGGGAGAAGAGAGAGGGGAGATTAAGATTGTTACAGAACAGAGACTGAGATTCTTATGGATCTCAAGGATAGGTTTGCCTATAATGAACTCAGTGTGCCCAGGAATGGATGTGGGTTGGCAACATGGGTTCCTGTGTCATTCGTGAAAGGAGAATCTCATGAAGGCTCTAACGCTTCTTGTGAGTATTTGTGTTCTTACAGGGATGAATGTACTGATGGTTCATGCTGGAGTAGATCCCGACTTAACCATCTATTTCCCCATGGATGAGGATCAGGGAGATATCGTCGAAGATAGATCTCCCAACGGTTTCCAGGGAACCATCACGGGCGGTGATTGTAAGTCCGCATGGGATGTTAGCCGTTACATGGGCATATATCAGACATCAGTAGGAGCGATGGATGTTGTGGAGATTCGGAAAAGACACAGGCATCTTGTGTTTGTGTCTGGTATCATAAAAGAAAGGGCGTTATCATGTCCGATGAGCGTTTTCAAATGGTCTCTTGCCAGCCTGCCTCCCGATGGGAAGATGCGCTGCCAACGGGCAATGGTCGAATAGGTGCGATGGTCTATGGACACATCCGCAATGAGCGTATCTTGTTGAATCACGATGCCAACTGGTATCGAACAGGTCAACCACGGTTAGCTGACATCTCTGCTCGTCTACCTGAATTACGGGCCTTCCTGGCGGAAGGACGATATCAGGAAGCAACCAACTTCCTCCAGGAAGCTATCATCGAGGCTGGCGGTCAACTTGAACGTCCTGACCCATACCAACCGCAATGCGACATCGCTACCTTCACGGCCACGAAAGGGGCTTTCACCGATTACCGTCGGTGGGTGGACTTCACAACCGGTGTGGTTACCGTAAGCTGGACGGATTCAGACGTTGACTATGAACGCGCGCTGTTCGTATCACGTACGGATGACGCCGTCGTCATGCGTATCATGGCGGACGAGCCCGGGCAAGTTACCTGTGCCTTCAGCTTGCTGCGGCATGATGAAGGGGTGCCCGGCGATGTGTGGTCACAGGGATCGGGCTCCAGCCATCCCCCGGTCACCTTTTCCCAGTGGGGCGGAGAGCAGTGGCTGGGCATCGTCGGAAAATATGACAATGGCGATGAGTTCGGTGCAACCGCACGGCTGGTGGTCATGGGTGGTTCTTCGGAAACCACGTCCAAGCAAGTTCGCGTTCGGAATGCCGACTCCGTCCTGTTGCTGGTGAAACTCTTCACGGGTGAGCCGGCAGAAGTTGCCACACGGCGTCAACAGGCAGAACTCGAGCAACTGGAAGCGGACTACGACTTGCTCCTGACACGACACGCCTCACAGCATCGTGAATTGTTCATGGGCATGAACCTGGATCTGGATGCGGGCGACGACCGTACCAGGAGCAACGAGCAACTTCTGCTTGATGCGTATGGAGGGGATGTTCCGACGGCGATCATCGAGCGCATGTTCGCTTATGGGCGGTATCTTCTGATATGCAGTTCCGCTCCCGGCAGTTGGCCAGCCAACCTGCAAGGAGTGTGGAATGGCGACTACCAACCCGCCTGGTCTAGCGACTATCATAACGATGAGAACATTCAGATGAACTATTGGCAGGCGTTGCCGGGTAACATGCCCGAAGTCACGCTCCCCTACTTCGACTACTACGAACGCCATGTGCCACAATACCGGGAGAACGCGAGGAATATCTACGGTTGCCGGGGCATCCTCATCCCAATTGCTCAGTCGACGCACGGCTTTCTCCATCCTGGCGTCTGGCTCAATTGGACCGCCGGAGCCGGCTGGCTGGCACAACTGTTCTACGACTATTGGCTGTTCACGGGCGACCGGGAGTTCCTCGAGAAACACGCCGTACCCTTTCTCCGTGAAGTCGCTCTGTTCTATGAAGATTTTCTGTTCGAGGGGGATGACGGCCAACTGGTGTTTAGCCCATCGCTTTCACCTGAGAATGTGCCTGCCACAGAGGGTGCAAGCCTGACATGTATCAACGCAACGATGGACATTGCCATCGCACGGGAAGTACTGAGCAATCTGGTCGATGCCTGCGAACTGCTTGGCTGTGAATTAGAGGGGGTGGTTCGATGGAAGGCAATGATCGAGAAACTTCCCGATTATCAGGTGAATGAGGATGGGGCAATGCGCGAATGGCTCTGGACCAACCTGGTGGACAACTATCATCACCGCCATCAGTCGCATATCTATCCCCTGTTTCCGGGCATCGAAATCACCGAAGAGAGCCATCCCGATATATTTGAAGCATGCCGGGTGGCCGTAGAGAAACGATTGGTCATCGGGCTTGCAAGTCAGTCGGGATGGTCTTTGGCGCATATGGCGAACATCTACGCTCGATTAGGCGAGGGTGAAAGGGCATTGGAATGTCTGGAACTGCTTGTCCGCTCATGTGTGGGCTCCAATCTGTTCACCTATCACAATGACTGGCGTGGCCAGGGATTGACGCTCGGGGGTGGTCCAGGGCATCAGCCGCCATTTCAGATTGACGCTAACTTCGGGTTGTCAGCAGCAACACTGGAGATGCTGGTGTTCTCAGTTCCGGGGATGATCAAACTCCTCCCAGCACTGCCCGAAAATTGGCAGAAAGGATGTGCTACAGGGGTTGCTTGTCGGGGCGGCGTCAGAGTCGACCTGGATTGGAACATGATCACGGGTGACTTGTCAACAACGTTGCACTCGTATACCGATCAAAAACTGACTCTCAAGCTCCCTGAGGTGCCGGCAATGATCTGCTGTGACGCCACGGTCGAGATCGCTAGTTCGTCGCTCGGTCCAGCGTATCGAGAGATTTACTTACGGGCTCATCGACCGATCACTCTGGAAATATCTCTGCACTTGCCATAACGTCTGCGCTCATTCGGTCAGTATAACAGGCATTGGTCTGGTATTAAGGAGAGGGAGTCCATGATACAGCACAGCCGCATGATGATAGTCACCTCGATGAGTGCTTTACTTTTAGCATGAAGTGTTCTCGATTTCCTGGATCCTCCCCGTCCGGGCTGCCACGAAAGCCTTCTCGATGATCTCGATACAATGCCTTGCATGTTCACCATTCAGGATGGGCCGTTTGTCCTCAAGGATGCACTCGATCGCGTGGACCAGTCCTGCCACTGCAGGCGGTGGATCCCGGTGGAGCGGCGGAATAGGGTCCACGGAAGTCCAGCCACGGATGCCATGCTCCGGCTCGTCGCGATAGAGTTCAATGGCAAAATCACGGGCACCAGCTTTCGGATGGCCTCCGCTCAGGTGCGAGATCACCCCTTTGTGGCCATAGATCTCCAGTGGGGGTGTGTGCGTGGCACGACAGTTCACCCACGCCGTATCTAGCATGGCGAAAACAGAATCCCCGAAATCTATCGTCAGGAGCGTCACATCGTCCTCGTCCACTTGGATGCGCTTGCCCTTGTTGGGGCCGCCGCGCACGACCACTTCCGGCTGGTTGATCCCCGACATGGCTGTGACGCGCTTTGCAGGTCCGAGGAGAGAGGTCAGCACATGCAGCCGCGTTCTACCACATGCAACAGCGTAATCAGTGCGTGCGTGAGCGTTCCCGTCCCCAGGGTCAGGAGCTTGAGATCCACCTTAACCTACTGTCCAGCTTTTGGGGGTAAGTATACCAGGGAGACGCAGAGCCAACTGGAATCCTACGTGGAGTGACCGGTCTATGACGGCAGAAGCCTGTAGCAGTGCCCCGCTTCTGCCGCAAACTCAATCACCGATCCAGATGTTTCCGCCTGCACTGCTGTGCTGCCACACCTCACATGGACTGGCACTGATGTGCGCACACGGCATGGACCTTCCAGAGTCGAATAGATCGTTGCTTCAGTCAGTTCGCTATCTTGCCACGTCATATCGACCTCGAATCCCCCACGAGCGCGCAGCCCTTTGACGCTACCTCTGTTCCACACTTTTGGCAGAGCAGGCAGCAGATGAATCTCTCCTGCATGGCTTTGGAGGAGCATTTCAGCGATGCCGGCCGTTCCTCCAAAATTGCCGTCAATCTGAAACGGCGGATGCGTGTCGAATAGATTCGTCAAGGTACAGCGCGCCAGTAAGTTTTTGAGGTGCGTGTATGCTTCTTCGCCATCTTCCAGACGTGCCCAGAAATTGACAAGCCATGCGCGACTCCAACCCGTGTGACCCCCACCATGCGACAGACGATATTCCAGCGATTTTTTGGCGGCCTGCGCCAGTTCGGGACTACCCCGCAGTGTGATCTGGTGGCTTGGATGAAGCCCATACAGGTGCGACATGTGTCGGTGTCCTGGCTCTGGTTCATCGTAATCTTT
>JAJRTO010000405.1 GCA_024278235.1 Candidatus Poribacteria bacterium | reverse complement strand
GCGCGAAGTCATCCGCCGACGCTATGCGAAAGTTATCCGGGAAGAGTTGCCCTGGCCCGACCTCATCTTGATCGACGGTGGCAAAGGACAATTGAATGCGGCTCTGGGATCGCTGCAAGAGCTTGGGGTCGGCATGGGATCGAGCTCTGATCCTAAAACCGAAATCCCTGTGATCGGCCTCGCAAAACAGCAGGAACAGATCTTTCGCCCGGGAGCATCAGAGCCAATGATACTGCCGCCGAATCACCCTGCGCTCCATTTGGTGCAACGTGTACGTGATGAGGCCCACCGTTTCGCGGTCGCCTATCATCGGAAGCTACGCGAGAAACAGATGAAACACTCGATCCTGGATGAAATCTCCGGGCTGGGTCCCAAACGACGACAAGCGTTGATTCAGCATTTCGGTTCAGTGGAGCGGATCCGCGAGGCAAGTCTTGATGAACTACTCTCGGTCAGAAATATCCCACGTCATGTTGCCCTGGCGATCCGTAGACATATAGGAGGATGAACATGCAATCCTCGCTCACCGTCCTGGTTACGGGCTTCGAGCCTTTTGGCAGAGACACCATCAATCCATCGCTGGAGGTGGCTCGAAAATTGCACGGTCGCACCATTGCCCAGGCGACTGTTTATGGAGCAAAGCTACCCGTTGTCTTTGGCAAAGCCTCGGCCCAGGCAATCGATGCAATCGAACAGGTGCAACCCGACATCGTGATCAGTCTTGGATTGCACCATAGTCGGAACACGCTGGGCATCGAGCGGGTTGGCATCAATCTGCGGGATGGCGGGCCAGATAATGCCGGGGTCACCCTGGAAGATAATCCCATTATCGAAGGCGGCCCGAATGCCTATTTTGCCACACTGCCGATCAAGGCTGTCCTCAAGCAACTTGCACACTGGGGGATCCCAGCCAAAATATCCAACACTGCCGGTACTTACTGCTGTAATGAGGTCATGTATGCTATCCTTCACCATACTGTTACCCATCACCTGGATACCATGTGTGGCTTTATCCACGTTCCTCGCCTACCGGTCCAGGATGTCCGGCGCGCTCGCTCCTGTTGTATGGAACTCAATGTGATCGTGCAAGGAGTAGAAATGGCCATTCAGGTTTCTGCTCAGAAGCTGATAAACGATAGCACAAGGCGAGTTCGATACCGTTCCCGACGTCAGATCAACCTGGAAAGACCTCCCATCTATTCGTAAAGGAAGGAATTTGGCTCGATTCTCGCGATGGATAGATAAAGAATGGCTGCTGACGAATGGGCTGGGGAGCTACATGTCCAGCACGCCGATCGGCCTGAATACCCGCCGTTACCACGGTCTGTTCGTTGCTGCCTTGACCCCACCGGTGGATCGGTATGTTCTGCTCTCAAAGTGTGAAGAATCCCTGATCAGCGGAGACAGGCAGTGGAACCTGGGATGTAATGAGTATCCGGATGTGATCCATCCCACGGGATACGAGTGGATGGTGGACTTCACACTCGATCCCCTTCCTCGCGCTACTTATGTGATCGATGATATATGTCTTGAGAAGCAATGGCTTATGATCCACGGTCAACAGATCGCGATGATCCGCTATTTCATCCGTGAATCGGCGCAACCTGTGTCCCTGGAGTTGCATCCTCTCGTTGCTGGCCGTGACTATCATCACCTGTTACGTGAATCTGCTGCGCATGTGAAGCGGATGGATGTTGCCGATCAGTCCGTGTCACTCATACTGGCAGATCGGATTGCATTGCATCTTCATTCGGATCGAGCGCACTTCGTGGCTCAGCCCGACTGGTATCGGAACTTTCGCTACCGTATGGAAGCCTATCGAGGACTCGATTTTGAGGAAGACCTCTTCGCTCCGGGGATATTTCGGTGTGAACTCAGCGCGGGACAATCCTGTACCCTGGTTGCTTCTCTTAAACCAGTCGAAGCCGTTTCGTTTGAGGAAGCACGTCAGCTTGAGATCGATAGACGCCGTGCTCTCGTGCCCGTTGGCTGGGATGCGATATCTGCGCGGCTTGCTGTGGCTGCGGATGCCTTCATCGTGCGGCGTGGCGAAGGACGTTACACCGTTCTGGCCGGTTACCCCTGGTTCACGGATTGGGGACGGGACACGATGATCGCCCTCCCCGGACTAACCCTTGTGACAGGACGATATGAGATCGCGCGCCGCATCCTGGAAACATTCGCAGGATATTGTCGTCAGGGCATGTTGCCGAATCGCTTCCCCGATTCCGGGGATGAGCCGGAATATAACACCGTCGATGGTACGCTCTGGTTCTTCTGGGCCATCCATAAATATCTCGAATACACCGGCGATTGGGATTTCGTCGGGCGACTTTGGCCGACACTGATAGAGATCATCGATTGGCACGTTCGAGGGACCCGCTACGGCATCCGGATGGATCAGGACGGATTCCTCCTGGCGGGAGACGAAGACACTCAACTCACCTGGATGGATGCCAAGATCGGGGATAAAGCGGTCACCCCTCGTTCAGGAAAAGCAGTGGAGATCAACGCCCTTTGGTACAATGCGTTGCGGATCTGCGAACAGATTGCACAGAGGCTGGCAGGCAAGCCAGAGGCCGCTCATTACTGTCAGCTTGCCATGAGTGTTCACGAGAACTTTGAGAAGACCTTCTGGAACCCGGAAACGGGATGCCTTTACGATACCGTGAACGAAACATCGTCAGATGCATCGATACGGCCAAATCAACTCCTGGCCCTGAGTTTACCCTATCCGCTCCTCTCCGTCGATAGAGCAAAGGAAGTGATCCACGTTGTGGAACGTGAGTTGCTGACCCCGATGGGATTACGCAGCCTCTCACCATCGAGTGCAGATTATGTTGGGAGTTATGGGGGAAGTTTCTCCGAACGCGATGGGGCCTACCATCAGGGCACGGTCTGGGTATGGCTGATAGGTCCGTTCATCACAGCGATGACCTACGCTTATGGCCGGAATCCCGCAACGCGAGACCGAGGGACGGCGATCTTGCAGCGACTCGTGGCTCATCTGGATGAGGCGGGACTTGGCACGGTATCGGAGATTGCCGACGGGGATCCACCCCATACACCACGCGGCTGCTATGCTCAGGCATGGAGTGTCGCAGAGTTACTACGGATTCTCAGAGAGGAGCTTATTTCATGCGGTGGAAACCTCGTCTGATCGGTTTGGCCATCCTGCTGCTCCTGGGACTATTCATGAACATCCGCGTGAGTCGATACTCCGAGGTCGTCTGGGAAGGTCAACTCAAGAGGCTGATCTGCATCGGCAAGATCATCGACATCGATACAGACGAAAATGTAGACCAACGGGTCACTCTGAGGATACTGAGCGGACCTTTCCGTGGACGTACCGTCACCTCCAACAACATCTTCACAGGTCGCATCTACGCAGATCGTGTCTTTCATCGTGGCGACAGCTTCTTTCTGGATATTGTGATGAAGAGGGATGGCGAAATTGGTCGGGTCGAGTTAAGGAGCTATTTCCGCAATCGCTTCCTGCTCAACCTCACCCTTGCGTTCCTCGCTTTGCTGATACTCGTTGGGGGGGCAACGGGCATCCAGGCGATTATCTCATTGGGTATCACGGGCCTTTTGGTCTTCGCGGTATTTGTCCCTCTGGCAATTCGCGGCTATCCACCGATCCCGATTGCTTTGTTCGTAGCGGCCATAGATACCATCTTGACTTTTATCATCGTTGGTGGATGGCATCGTAAGATCATTGCGGGGACATTGGGGACGTTAGGTGGACTCACGGCATGTGGGCTTCTGGCAACGCTCGCCGCCGGATGGTTGCATCTCAGTGGGCTCGATGTGACCTTTGGGCAGATGAAGTTGGGAGTCAAAGTCTGGGCTCTCGGCATCGATCGGGGAGCACACTGGGACTACCGGGAGATTCTGGTGGCCGGGATGATTCTGGGGGCTTGTGGGGCCATGATGGATGTGGGGATGGCGATCTCAGCCGGGGTCGAGGAAGTACGGCTCGCGCATCCAGGGATCAGTGCCCGGCAGGCCATCCGCTCCGGGTTCAACATTGGGCGTGATGTCATGGGAACCATGGCGAACACGCTCGTTTTTGCCTATGTCGGTGCAGACATGACTCTCGCTCTGTTACCGGGGGTTGAATATCCGGGGTTAGGCTACGTCCGGCCGTTCTTTCGCTTGCTCAATCAGGATGGTCCGGCCTCGGTAGCCCTCTATGCGATTATGGGAACACTGGGGCTGGTGTTATCCGTTCCAATGACAGCCGTCATCGCCGGCCTGTTGGCCACCACTCACCGGAGGCAAACTCATGACTAAACGTCGTTGGATCATACCGGTTTTCCTCCTCTTGACCATATTGCTCACGCAGGTGCTCTATACATGGAGCCGTCAACACGCTTCTCTCATCATGGAAGAGCTGGATGCCATGACAGGCCAGATCTCACGCTCGGAGTTTGTCAAAGCGCGCGCTATCCGCACCCTGGATGCATATCCCACAGGAGAAGGAAATGCTATCGTTCATTTTATCGAAGTAGAGATCCTGGGAGGGACCTTCAAAGGCCAACGGGTTGTTGTGAGAAACCAAGTGAGGCCCGGCGGGTTTCCATTACTGAGCATTCGTGTCAGCCCCGGTGACGTGTTCCTGGCAAAAGTGGGCGGCATCGATGGGAAGATCGGCAACGTCAACCTTGTACAAGAATACTATCGGGATGGCATCCTGCTGCTCCTGGCAGGGCTGCTCATTTTCCTGATCATTCTGATTGGCCGCTGGCAAGGGATACGCACCAACATCGCCCTGCTGCTCTCCGGCGGAACCGTCTATTTCATCCTGCTGCCGATGCTGCATCAGGGAAAAGATCCGCTCATCGTTACGACACTGGTATGCGCTATCATTGCCTCCCTATCCTTGCTCATTGTCGCGGGGGTCCATCGTAAGAGCTTCGCAGCGATCCTGGGTACCATGGGAGGGGTTGTCGTTGCGGCTCTGATCGCCCTCTATGCCCAGAAACACCTTCACCTGGGAGGCACCGGAAACTATACAGCCGCAGAGATCATCGAGGCGGGTGTGGCTACGCATCTCGACTTCCGCCGTCTGCTCCTTGCCGGTATGCTGTTGGGGTTGCTTGGGGCAGCGATGGATGGGGCTATCGACGTAGCGTCTTCGATGGAAGAGGTGCGGCGCGTCAACCCCAATGTAACACGCCTCTATCTCATCCGGGCGGGGATGAATGTGGGGACCGATGTGATCGGCACCATGTCGAATACGCTGATCTACGCTTACATCGGTTTTCGATTGCTACTGATTATCTCCGCGTTTGGTACGGATCTGTTCTCGTTCACCCATATGCAGATGGTCAGTGTCAGTGTGATCTCCGTCGAGATCGTCCGTGCACTTGCAGGGAGTATCGGCCTCATTATCTCCGTCCCTCTGACGGTCTTCATATTTGCGTTTTGGGTAGGCAAACAGCATGAGAAATGAAAATCAAAACAAAAAAACAGAAGAACGATGAAGGCTATCCTTGTTATTGACGATGAAGAGCGCGTATGCTGGGCCTTTGAGGAGTATCTTACAGGAGAAGGCTATCGCGTTTTTACTGCTTACAACGCAGAACATGGCCTCCAACTTGCGCGGGAGCACGAACCGGATGTCATCCTGCTGGATATTCAACTTCCCGGTATGGACGGGTTGGAGGCTCTGAAACAGATCAAATCCCTGCTTCCTGAAACCGATGTGATCATGATCACCGCCTATGGTAGTTCGGAGACAACGATCAGGGCGATTCAACTTGGAGCCTACGATTACATTACGAAGCCGCCCGATCTCCATGCCGTGCAGGAAGTGATCGAACGCGCCGTTCAGGCGCGTGAGCTTGGAACGCAGTTCGACTCGGCGGAGACAACTCCAGCACCCATAGGACAGCTTATCGGGCAAAGCCCGGCGATGCAACAAATCTATAAACTGATCGGTATGCTGACCACGAATACGATCCCTGTGCTGATCGAGGGAGAAACGGGAACGGGTAAAGAGCTTGTTGCACAGGCAATTCACGCGAATAGTATGAGAAGCCAGGGCCCCTTTATCGCTGTCAACTGCGGTGCCCTGCCGGATACCCTCCTGGAAAGCGAACTCTTCGGATATGAGCGGGGGGCCTTTACAGGAGCGACGTCGAGCAAACCGGGGAAATTTGAACTCGCAGATGGAGGCACTCTGTTCCTTGACGAGGCCAGCAGCATGTCACCTGCCCTCCAGGTGAAACTGCTACGAGTGCTCCAGAATTCTGAATTTGAGCGACTTGGCGGGACAGAAGCAGTCCATATCGATGTGCGGATCATCGCCGCCACCAACGTGGATCTCACTACCCTTGTGCGCTCCGGTATATTTCGAGAAGATCTTTATTACAGGTTGAAACCGATTTCCATCACGTTGCCGCCATTACGGGAGCGCAAGGAAGACATTCCTCCACTTGTGGAACACTTCCTCGCACTGAGCAGCAAAGAATTGAGCGTCGCGACTCGTGGAGTTGCGGATGGTGTCATGGATAGATTCCTATGCTATGACTGGCCTGGGAATGTACGTGAATTGCAGAACGCGATCCGAAGCGCCATGGTGCGCACCCGGAGTAACGTGATCTTGCCAGAACATCTCCCGGAGGAGATCCGCGATCTCCAGCCGATCGCTGAGAAATCTCCGGGGGGAAATGTACAGTTCGAGCAGGAACTCAAGAGATATGTCCAGCGATTGCTGTTGGATCCCCCGCCCGAAAATTTCTACCAGCGGGTCGTTGATCATGTGGATCGCATCCTCTTGCAGTCGGTGCTCGAACATGTCGAGGGCAATCAGGTTCGGGCTGCGAAACTGCTAGATATTAGCCGAACGACCCTCCGCAAGAAGTTGGAATCGTTGGCCGTGATCCGTGAAGAGGAGTGAATCCTGTGCCCTGGAATGTGTTGATTGATGGTTACAATGTCCTACGCCATTGGCCACAATTCGAGCGAGAGTGGGAGGAAAACTGGGAATACGCACGGAATCGTCTGATCCGAATGGTTACGAATTACGCAGCGCACGAAGGACATCGGGTCATCCTCGTATTCGATGGCCAATTCACTCAGCAGAAACGCGCAATGCATCGGAAACACGCGGGCATTGAGGTCGTCTACACGGCTCAGCATCAGACAGCGGATGACTACATAGCGGATTGGATACGACGCTATTCAGGAGAAAAACATGTCGAGGTGATCACTTCGGATCAGGGGTTAGCCGGACGTGTACGGCGATTTGGTGCAGCGGTGCAATCGACCACTGAGTTTCAGGACACCTATGCGCATACAGGGGGACGAGCTTGGCAGCGCGGTTTGCAGAATGCGGAACCACGTCTCGCAGATCGCCTGAATCCATCGGTGCGCCGGCAGCTTGAGATGTTGAAGAGGAGGAAATAGTTCCCTTTTCTGTTTTGAGCTTTTGCATCCCTGTTCCAATTCCGTAATACCAGCTAGAGAGATGAAGTGAAAGCTGGACAAATCTTCTTGAAATCCGTCCTGCTTTCTGGTATCCTATTCCACAGTAGCTCACAGGCGGACAGACCACTCATGACACGTTTGAGCAAGGGAGCCCCATGCAGCAATTGAAGGACTGGATAAATTTTGCATCCTTTGTGACTGAACAAGTCGATAGGTGATATCGAATGCCGACGATTCTGGTCGTTGATGATAATGAAGCCATACGCCGAACACGTTGTATCCTTCTGAAACGTGCCGGATATGATGTCGAAGAAGCTGCAAGTGGAACGGATGCGATCCGTCTGCTCAATCAGAGTGTCTATGATTTAGTGATTACAGATCTCAAGCTCGGTGATATCGATGGTTTTACTGTATTGAAGGAGGCCAAACTCGCGCAGTTGAGCACCACAGAAGTCATTGTGATTACAGCTTATGGTACGGTTGAAGATGGCATCGAAGCGATGAAGCAGGGAGCCTTCCACTATATCCCCAAGAACACAGGTAATGAAGAGATCCTGATCCATATAGAGAAGGCCCTTGAGGCGAAGCAACTGCAAGATTCCGTACAGAAATATCGTGCCAAGCTCGGGGGAAGTCTGAATATCGATCACTTGATAGGACGAACACCTGCGATACGTGAAGTCGCGGATCTGATTCAGAGGATCGCAGGCAGCGATAGTACGGTGCTCATTCTTGGTGAAACCGGCACCGGCAAAAGCCTCATCGCGAGAATCATCCATAACATGAGCAGCCGGCGTGATAAACCACTCGTTGAGATCAATTGCGCCGCCATTCCGGATACCCTTCAGGAGAGCGAACTGTTTGGGTACGTGAAAGGTGCATTCACAGGGGCAGATCGCACCAAGAAAGGGCTCATTGAGGAGGGACACCAAAGCACTGTCTTCCTGGATGAGATCGGCGAGATGTCCCCAGAAAATCAGACCAAATTGTTGCACTTTCTTGAAAACGGGCAGATCCGACGAGTGGGAGATACGAAACCGATCTCCGTTGAAGCCAGGATCATTGCTGCTACCAATCGGGATCTCGATATTGCACGTAGACAAAAGAGCTTCCGAGAGGATCTCTACTACCGTCTCAATGTCATCACTATCAATTTATCTCCCCTTCGAGCGCGTATGGAGGATGTCCCTCTACTTGCAACGACTTTCCTCAGACAACATGCCGATCGTATGCGGAAAGATGTACAACGTTTCACAGATGATGCCCTCAAGATGTTGTGCCGCTACGATTGGCCTGGAAATGTACGGGAGCTGGAGAACGTCGTTGAGCGTGCCGTGTTGCTTTCAACGGGGCGTGAGATAGCGGCACGGGATATTCAGGCATATGTCACCCACAAACCGGAAACATACTCCAGACAACAGGTCACTCCCCGGATTGTCCGATCTCGTAAGCATATTCATCCTCCCGAAAAAGTGCTGGCACGAATCAGTCACCTCTCTCTTGAGGAGTTAGAGCGGGAATTCATCCTCTACAAACTCAAGCAATGCGAGGGGAATCAGGTGGTCACTGCGGAACAACTGGGAATCGGACGCACAACCCTCTGGCGGAAGCTCAAACAATATGGCGTCTTGGGTTCCGAACAGAGCCAGGCGACCTGAGGAGAAAGTGCCTTGTTGACCCGGCTGTGGCATGTAGTCTGGATCGTGTGTCGTATCACGCTAAGACAGACGTTCTGGAGCAAGAAAACCATCGGCATGGTACTGCTCGCCGGGTTGCCCATCGGTATGGCCCTCCTTCAACGACTGTTCGCAGATATGGGCGCTCAGCAGATACTACGTTTCTTCCCTGAGGCCGTCGTGTATCTCTACCTGCTGTTCATTGGGATGCTGTTCGCACTGTTTTATGCCTCTGCTGTGGTTGCTGACGAGATAGAAAACCGTACCCTGACATACCTGCTGATTCGTCCCGTACATAAACCCACAATTCTTCTCAGCAAATACATTGCGTATCTTATAGGAAGCACAGCGATCGTTTTACCCTCTCTGCTGGTAACATTCCTTATCATTTACACACATCCAAAGATGACAGGGCAGTTTACTCAGGGGTTACTGCACCTGTCCCATTATGCCCTGATCGTCTTTATGGCACTTGTGAGCTATGGAGCTGTCTATATCCTGTTCGGCGTTCAATTCAAACGCCCCGTGCTCTATGGTCTGCTCTTCTTCGGTTGGGAAAAGATTGTCCTTGCCCTGTCGGGTGTTCT
>JAJRTO010000404.1 GCA_024278235.1 Candidatus Poribacteria bacterium | reverse complement strand
GATGCTTCTTCTTGTCGTGGGAACATCGTCTCATCGGGAGAGCGGCAGCACAGAGGGGAGTACCATCCTCACCGACACGTTTGGCATTGCCTGTGGCTCTTGGGTGCTCTCCTGAGCGAGGGTTGAGCGCGATGATGGGACAGACAAGCTACAGCATAGCACATCAAACCGGAGAGTTAAATGGCCCTGGAATGAGGAGCTTCCTCTTGATCTACACGAAGGGGTGTGTTACCATCATGCAGAATATCAAAGGCCCTGGACTACGCACTCATGATCTCTTTCCCCAGTCAAACCACTGTCCCTCCGTTCCGCCAACGTCTCAGTCAACGGGTAGACCGGACAATGCTTGGCGTCGCCGCCATTGCGATCATCTCTCTGTTGATTGATATAGGGGGATTCATACTCCCAGGCAGCCTTGAAAAAACGTTGCACATCATTGACGTTGGGATTATTGTTTTTGTCATTCTATCGATGCTCTTGCATCTATTCCTCGCTCCGTTCAAGCTGGTTTACCTGAGACGCCGCTGGCCTGAATTCGGTCTCCTTGTTATCTTCGTGGGGCTGTTGCTGCTACGCGCCTGGTTTATGGATCATCAGGCATTGTCTGAGCATCCATCATGGCTACGTACACTCATTTCGATCAGTATTACGTTCGTGGCGAAAAGCTACGTGGCGATTGCACAGATATATATTGCAAGCCATCTCATCCTGCAGGGAATCCGCAGTAGCAGTAAGGTCGCGCATCTTAATCTGAAACCTGCTCAGACACTCTTGCTGAGTTTTTTGCTTGTCATTGCTCTCGGCACCTTCCTATTGGCAAGCCCACGATCTCTGACAGAACCGCCCCGTTCTATCGGTGAAAGACTACTGAACGCACTTTTTACGGCGACTTCTGCCACATGTGTCACCGGGCTGATCGTTCAAGATACGGGTTCTTATTTCTCTCAGTTTGGTCAGGTCGTCATCCTTGGGTTGATTCAAACAGGTGGGCTTGGCTTGATGACCATGACGGCCTTCTTCGCACTGGTGCTTGGTCAAGGCATGGGGATACGCGAACGGATTCTGATCGGTGACATTCTGAGCACCAGGACATTGGGACAACTCTCACACATGATCGTATCCATTTTGGTGCTTACCGTTTTCTTCGAACTTCTGGGCGTTCTCGCGCTCTATACAGTGTGGAACGATCCCACTCTGTTTACGACGCATTCCTCACGTATCTACTATGCGATTTTCCATTCGATTTCCGCTTTCTGTAATGCCGGTTTTTCTCTCTTTCCCAACAGTCTGGTGGATTATCGGATGTCCACTGCTGTGAATCTCATCGTCACATCGCTGGTCATCTTGGGTGGATTGGGGTTCACAGTGAACAGTAATCTGCTTCGTTACAGCTTCTTAGGCGGGTTATTGCGACGACGCGAACGCCTCACACTCCACACAAAACTGGTGCTCATCATGACCCCATGTTTGATATTGTCTGGGATGTTGCTGTTTCTGATAACAGAATGGCATCATGCATTGAATGACATGGGGATCACCGAAAGAATCCTCACATCCTACTTTCAGTCGGTGACAACACGCACCGCTGGATTTAATACGGTGGACATATCCAATCTGCTCCCGGCATCTTATTTCCTGATGATGATCTTGATGTTTATCGGTGCGTCTCCTGGATCAACGGGAGGGGGCATTAAGACGAGTACATTCGCAGCTCTTATAGGTTCCCTATGGACAACGCTTCGGGGTAAGAATCAGGTTGAGATGTTTCAACGAACGATTCCCGAAGCCGTGATCCACAAAGCACTCGCAATCATTGTGACATCTCTTTCGATACTGTCTCTGTTCGGGTTTATCCTATTATTAACCGAGCAAGCACCGCCGATCCATATCTTTTTTGAACTGCTTTCGGCATTCGGCACTGTTGGTCTTTCAACGGGCTTGACTCCTCAACTTAGCACCATTGGGAAGTGCGTGATCATCTTTGTGATGTTTATTGGCCGTATTGGTCCCCTGACGCTGGCTCTGGCTATCGGACAACGTCAAGAGGTGGGGAACTACCATTACCCTCATGAACAGATCATGATCGGATAAAGAACAATGGCAAAACTTTCTCATTTCGATGATGAAGGCCGGGCACAAATGGTCGATGTGAGTGAAAAGGACGAAACTCTGCGCGAGGCGATTGCTTCGGGATGCGTCTATGCGAAACCGGAGACCCTCCATCTGATCACCAACCGTGAGATTGCCAAAGGAGATGTCCTGGCGGTCGCGCGGCTTGCAGGGATTATGGCCGCAAAGCGCACCAGCGAATTGATCCCGCTCTGCCACCCACTCCCTCTTACTTCAGTTGAACTTGATCTACGCACAGAACCCGAGTATGTTTCCATTGAGGCAAAAGTTCAGACCATCGGTCGGACGGGAGTTGAGATGGAAGCGCTCACGGCTGTTTCTGTCGCGGCTTTAACGGTCTACGACATGTGCAAGGCTGTCGACAGAGGCATGATCATCAGCGATGTGCAGTTGCTCAAAAAAACGGGAGGTAAGAGTGGTAGTTATGTCCGAGTTAAAACGTGAAACATGCTTGATTTGCATGGGGAGCCAGGGCGAAGGTTGTTCCCCACCCCGAACTTGAATCTGTCCCGGCTTCGTGATATAATGGGAACGAGGTTGTTGAAGTTATGGGTGAATATCGCAAATAGCAAATGGGAAGCAATCAAGTGATACAACCATGAGAAAACTATTACTATGCTGTCTTATCTGGTGTTTATTGCAGATACCCGGTTGGGGCTATACTCAGGATGCAATCACAAATTCGCGCAACAACGCGATTGTCCAGGCAGTACAGAAAGTCAATCCTTCGATTATCAACATCACGACAACCCGGATTGAAGTGAGACGCCCCACCTTTTTCGATGAGTACTGGAATCCTTTTGTACTGCCACGTCGTCGGGAGGTACAGGGCTTAGGATCCGGTATCATCATCGACACCTCCGGTTATATCCTTACGAACCAGCATGTGATCGCAGATGCACAAAAGATTAACGTGACTTTCCCTGACAGTCGGGAATTCGAGGCAACCATTGTTGGGGAAGATTATCTTGCAGATCTGGCGCTCCTGAAAGTAGAGGTGGATGGCCTGTCCAGCGCACAACTGGGAGATTCCAATGACATTATGATCGGGGAATGGGCCATCGCAATTGGTAATCCTTTTGCATCATTCGTACGGGACCCTCATCCGACGGTCACCGTTGGCGTGATCAGTGCCACAGATAGAATGCTGCGCCATGAAGACAGGTTCTATCACGGACTGATTCAGACCGACGCGTCGATCAACCCTGGCAACAGCGGAGGTGCTCTGGTCAACTCCCGGGGCCAAGTGATCGGGGTGAACACAGCGATCTTCTCGACTAGCGGTGGTTCCCAGGGGTTGGGATTCGCGATCCCAATCAACACAGCAAGAAAAGTCCTCAGTAAGCTCCGGAAATACGGCGTGATATTGGAGCCAGCCATTGGTCTTGAGTTCCAGGAGGTGAGCGCCAATATCGCTCAGTATCTCAATCTCGGCACGATGCAGGGAGTCATTGTCAGCCAGGCCCATGAGGATGGTCTCGCGGCCAAAGCCGGCGTACATCGACTTGATGTCATACAATCTGTCGACGGCAAGAGTGTGAATACGATAGATGAAATCGTGGCGATCCTTCGTTTATCCGATGTCGGGGATACGGTTAAACTGGGGATTCTACGTGATGGGAAGCGGCGGATGCTACAGATACAGATCGATCAGCTCCCCAAAATAGATAAATTCTGGGAACTCAAACTTGTGGATCTTGTGGCTACCGGTTATGCTTCTAACTACCGTCGGTCGGGTGCCCTTGTGGTGCAGGTTCTCCCGGATAGCCCACTGTCCGACATCAGACCGTGGGATCTCATCTATGGGTTCAGTAAGCGACGCCGTGAAAGCTATCCCGTCCGCTCTGTGGAAGATTTTGTCAAGTTCGCACGTCGGCTGAAGTCCGGCGACATCATTACGATTCATCTGGAGCGCGATGGAAAGGACTACTATATTCCAAACTGGAGAGTGCCTTGATCGTGGGTCGAACCATAGACAATGAACCATAAGCAACGAACCATACGAGGGAGGAAGTAAATCATGCGTGTTCAAGCGAGTACTATCATTGTAGCGGTTCTACTGGTCATCATTGTTATCCCCGTCGTCATCCTGTCGCGCCAGAGTCCACAGGGGGACGAATCGATTATCAGCGAAGAATTCGTGACGGCCCGGGATCAGGGAGATCGGTATTACGCTGAAGCCGTTACCAACGCCAATCGTGACAATCGCGAGAAGGCACTGGAATACTATGTCAGTGCGTTGGAATACTATCAGGAAGCGCTCAAACACCGATCAGAGAACGGCGAGATTTACAACAATCTGGGGGCCATTCACCACGAGATCGGGCTTCTGGTTGCTCATGAGAAATGGGAGGAAGATGTCACCGGTTATTCAGTGGAGGATGCCCTCTATCGATTGAATGATGCGTTTAGCAACGTTGAGTCTGGGATCCTGGTCTTTGAGGTCAATGATCCGGAAGTGATGCAGGCGATCATCTCTAAGGCGCGTACAGAAGGATGCGACGTGAATGTGCTGAATGGCAGCGTCTCTTCTGACATCTACATGATCAGAGGGCGTACGCGGGACGAATTCAGGAAGGCTGAGGAGAAATTCAAGATGGCCAAGACGTTCAAACCGCGGTACGGGGCCGCTTATCAGAATCTTGGCACACTTTATCAGGAGACAGGACGATTGGATGATGCGTTGATCTGGTGGCGTACAGCACTTCAAATGGAACCCCAAAACCGTCGTTTGCGTGCTTATCTTCAACAGTACGAATAGTTCCAGTAGATCACACAACGCATTACATGATAATGCTCAGAACCTACACGACATTCGAGATCTGGGGCGAAAGTATTCGTCTGGCACGTCGTTTTTTCAAGCCACTGGCACGCATCATACTTCCCGGTGTACTCGTTATATCGTCATTGGCGTTCGTCGTGGCAACGGGCATTCGATTTGAGTCCAACCCGATGCCCAATCTTCCTGCCATCTCCGGCGGATCAAACCAACAGGCTATGTTGATGGCTGCGGCGGTTCCGCTTGCGGGGACCGCCTTGCTGATGTGCATCCTGACCCTATTAGTAATACCGATAGGTATCGTCTTCTTATCATACCGGGCCATCGAGAAACCCCTATCACCAGGTGAAAGTTTTCAGCGGATGTTGTTGGTTCTCTTTCCACTGATCGGTAGTCTATTACTTGCGTTTGTTTTGAATGGCACGGTGGCTTTTTTAGGTTTGCTCATCATGGTTGTTCCTGGGCCCATCCTGGGCTTGCTATTCTATGTGTGGTACAACTTCGTCCCCGCTGTCGTGATCCTTGAAGGCGAAGGTGGCGGAGGGGCCTTAAAGAGAAGCCGAGCGCTGACACGTGAGTTTTTCTGGAAAGTTTCTGCTCTTGTGACAACTCCCCTTGTTCTGGAGTTCCTGCTGGTCGGTCAAACGCTCATGTTCGCCAGTGATGTCCTCTACGGAACCATTGGTCTTGGTCTATGGGCGCCGCTGGCCATACTTGTTACCATGCTGCTGCTAACCCTTCTTGAGATGGTCAAACTGATCGTGGGAATGCTGCTCTACTATGATCTGCGGATCCACAAGGATGGACTCGACATACCGATGCTCACGAGAGAATTGGAGGGATGACACCCATGAACCATGATGCGCAGAAGCCAGATCAGGTATCCCACTCCAAGACAGGCTTCGTTTACGACCCACGCTATCTGCTGCATGAGACGGGTAGAATGCATCCTGAAAGACCGGAACGCCTTCAGATAATCATGGAAGCTCTCGATGCAACCGAACTGCTGGATCGGGTCTGTCCCATCGAAGCTCGACTCGCAGACATAACCCATATCGAAAGAGTTCACCGGTCCGAATATATCCATCGGGTCGAGCGACTATCTGGCAGTGGGGGAGGAGCCCTGGATCCCGATACCATCGTTTCAGCCAGGTCATATGAGGTTGCGCAACTGGCCGTCGGCGGTCTCCTCAATGCGGTTGACGCCGTTCTTGAGGGGGCTGTGAAAAATGCGTTCGTTCTCGTTCGCCCACCCGGTCACCATGCATTGCCGGATAGAGGGATGGGGTTCTGCATCTTCAACAATGTCGCTATAGCAGCTCGTTATCTTCAGGAGGTTCATGAGTTCCGGAGGATCCTGATCGTCGATTGGGATGTGCACCACGGCAACGGGACCCAGGATACGTTCTACGAAGAACCGGAGGTCTTTTATTTCTCGATTCACCGGTATCCGTATTATCCCGGCACAGGAGGAGCAGACGAGACAGGCAGTGGCAACGGTAGAGGGTTTACTCTGAACATTCCCATGCCTGCCGGCTCTACATCAAATCAATACATTGCAGAATTTGAAGAGAAGTTGGTTCCTGCTGCTATGGATTACAAGCCCGAGTTCGTCCTGCTCTCCGCTGGATTCGATGCACATTTCAGTGACCCACTGGGGGGGATGCTCGTTGAGAGTGAGTGCTTTGGGCAACTCACGGAGATTGTGTGTGATATCGCCTCGGAGAATTGTCAGGGACGGATCGTCTCCGTCTTAGAAGGCGGTTATCAATATCAGGGACTCACAGAGACACCCGTAGAGCATCTGAAAGTATTGTTGCGGTATGGAACTTCGTGAGACATATCTTCCATGAAACGATATGATGTGGATGCCCTTATTCTGGAACATCGGCGTGTGGCCGAGGACCACTACTGGATGCGACTTGACTCGGACGCCATCGGTCAGAACGCCCGTCCAGGACAATTCATCCACCTCCAGGTCTCCAGCGGCACTGTTCCCTTGCTTCGCCGTCCTTTGACTGTTTATCGCCGAAGCTCAGGGAGCTTTGAGGTTCTCTATCAGGTGCTTGGGCAGGGCACTAGGCTTCTGAGTAATACCAAGCCCGGCGAGACACTGCGCGTATTGGGACCACTCGGTAATCATTTTCGTGTCCTCGAACATATCCGGACAGCCCTTGTCGTGGGAGGAGGGGCCGGCATCGCCTCGCTCATGTTGCTTGTCGAAGAACTCATCCGGCGTGAAATCCCTGTCATTGTACTGTTAGGAGCCCAGCGAGCATCACGTCTGGTAGCAATCGAGGATCTGGAGACATTGGGCGTCGATATGCGGGTCGCTACGGATGATGGCAGTCGAGGGCATCAGGGATTTGTCACGGAGCTTGCCGAGGAAGTGCTCAGGGATGGACTCTCCAATCGTGTGGTGTATGGCTGTGGCCCAACACCGATGATGCAGGCTCTGAGTGACATCACTCAACGTTATGGCGTCTCGACCCAGCTTGCACTCGAAAGCTATATGGGGTGTGCACTCGGCGTATGCCTGGGTTGTATGGTGCGCATCCGGAGAAATGGTATCATACAGCACATGCGTGTCTGTACAGAAGGGCCCATCTTTGACGCGGAGGAGATCGTGTGGTGATACCCAATCTTGCCGTTACCGTTGCCGGAATTCAGATGAGAAATCCCGTCATGGTGGCATCAGGCACTTTCGGATATGGGCAGGAATATGCGGATTTTGTGGATATCAATAGGTTGGGTGCGATTGTGGTCAAGGGTATTACCCGCGAGCCGTGGAAAGGGAACGCAACTCCGCGTATCTATGAAACACCGTCTGGTATGCTCAACGCGATCGGCCTACAAAACGTTGGCGTCAGAGCCTTTTTGTCCGAGAAACTCCCCTATCTGCGTCAGTTTGACGTGCCCGTCATCGTGAATATATGTGGTAAGACGACCCAAGAGTACATCGATGTCGTCACGATGCTGGAAGGTTCACAAGGGATCGCCGCTGTTGAGGTGAATATCTCTTGCCCGAATATCGAATGTGGTGGTATGAGTTTCGGTACAGATCCGGATCTCGCGCACGATCTGATCCAGGCGGTGCGCCAGGTTACAGATCTGCCACTCCTGGTGAAGCTGTCACCCAATGTCACGGACGTCCGGCAGATCGCACGGGCAGTTGAAAACGCGGGGGCAGACGGGATTTCTGCGATCAATACGCTCCTTGGGATGGCGGTTGATATCGACAAACGGAGACCTGTGCTTGCAAATGTCACCGGAGGGTTGTCGGGGCCCGCGATCAAACCGGTTGCGCTCCGTGTCGTGTATCAGGTCGCGCAGGTGGTGAACATCCCCATCATCGGCATGGGAGGAATCATGAGCGGAAGAGATGCCTTCGAGTTCCTGCTTGCAGGGGCATCTGCCGTTGCTGTGGGCACTGCGAATTTCGTACGCCCGGATGCATCGCTCTGCGTGATAGATGAGTTAAGGCAGTTATTACAACAACAGCAGGTTCAAGATCTCCATGAAGTGATCGGTGGGTTGAACCTGCCGGAAGGGAAACGTCTATGCGACATCTGATATCCCTTGATGCGTTGGATGCGACAGAGATCGAACGCTTCTTTCATGCAGTCGATGACATGCGTGATTTGATATCCATCGGCTCCCAGCTTTGTCGGGAACGCATTCTTGCGACTCTCTTTTATGAACCGAGTACTCGCACGCGCCTCTCCTTTGAATGTGCAATGCTGCGTCTGGGTGGGCAAACCCTCGGATTCCATGAGTCGCAGACATCGTCAGTCGCCAAAGGTGAGACCATAGCCGACACAGCGCGGATGGTGACGAATTACGCTGACATCATTGTGGTACGTCACAAACTGGCTGGAACGGCACGTGTTATGGCCCAACACTCAACAGTACCTGTGATCAATGGTGGAGACGATAGTCATCGGCATCCGACTCAAGCTCTGATCGATCTCTACACCATCTGGCGACATCGTGGATCGATCCGCGATCTGAACATCGGTATCTGTGGTGATCTGCGCTTCAGCAGAACGTCTCATTCACTTGCATATGCCGCAGCACGCCTGGGAGCACAACTCGTTCACATCTCTCCAAGCGAATTGGGGATGCCAGAGTCGGTCAATTACCGCCTGCGTCACCTGTTTGGGGCTTCGCCAGTTGAGGTGACGACGCTTCAGGAAGTGATCCACACTCTGGATGTCCTCTATGTCAACCGACTCCAGTCCGAACGGCTTCCCAAACCACTCCAATCTCTGCGAGGAAGTTATGTTATCGATACGGAAACGATCAAGCAGGCGAAGGCAGATCTGCTGATCCTACATCCGTTACCGCGCGTGGATGAACTGGCCTATGATCTGGATTCAGATCCCCGGGCGACTTACTTCGAGCAATCGCAGAACGGCGTCCCTGTCCGTATGGCGCTGATCGCAAGCCTTCTGGAGATAGACCCCTATCAATTCAATCTCCATTCCACGCTGTCTGTCCGGAAGGATGATACTCGGTGCAGGAACCCATTCTGTGTTATCGTCCATGAGAAGTATCTCCAACCCGAATGGGAAGTGCTCCAGCCCTCTGAAGGAACAGAGGAGGTTCTAAGTTGTGCCTACTGTGGGACGTTGAGACGATGAACGAAGTGTACACCAAACAAGAAGCGGAAGAAGCTATGCAGCCTGCTGGGAAACTCCTGGCAGAGATGCGGAAACTGGCAGGTAAACTGCAAGCGGGGGACACTCAAGAGAATAACCAATGAGCGAGTGGCAAAACGGCCTGATTCTCAATCTCGGCTGTGGAGATCACAGAATTCCCGGTGCCATCGGTTGCGATATCAGTCCATCAGCAGAGGCCGCAGATCTTATTTGTGATCTGGATCATCTTCCCTATCCATTTCACGATGGTCTGTTTGACAAAGTAATCTGTCAGGATATCATCGAGCACCT
>JAJRTO010000403.1 GCA_024278235.1 Candidatus Poribacteria bacterium | reverse complement strand
CGCACAGCCGCCTTGGTCATGGGGAGTCGTGCAGGCCACCGTTCGTCACCTGTGCGCAAGTATTGGTCCCATGTATAGGCGATGAGAGCATCTTCCCAGCGCGGTTGCTCTTCACCGCGGAATGTCAAGGGCTGGTTGGGCACCATACCTAATTCGGCCACTACCGAACGGGTACTCACGGCCAGTTTGACAACCATTTCTGATGTCTGTTCGGGTAGAGGCTTGCCGTTACTCCCTCCACCAATGAGCAACAGCCCGATGTCAGTGGTGAGTTCATGAGGTCGAACAATCTGCAGCACATGTTGCCATAGGGTTCGATCCACCTCCTGATCAGTCAACCACTGTTGTGAGATGAGATTAAGAGTATATGCTGTGTATCCCTCTGCCTCGATGGTCTTAACCAGTTCGAACCGATAATTCGGATCTGGAGCGCGTACATACCGGTCGAGTGCAGTGAGTGTCATCCCTTGTGGGTCCGAGAATCTCGCAGCCTCCTCGGGTTCATTCGTGAATCCTCCACCGATGACTCCCAGTGCGAAGACCACAATCCATATTGCCTGGAACAACACTACCTGCCTATTCATGTCATATCTCCCCTATTCGAGTGTTTTGGTGAGCCTTGACTCGCCATATTCATCAATGCCTTGCAGTGAACTCCCGTTTACTTCTGGTGACTTGAGATACAAGGATACCACATGGGAGTGACTTTGGCCACACCACTATGCACTACTATCACTAAAACAACGATTGCATATACTAGCCGGGGGATTTCTGATAGCTCGTTTCTTGCTTTGCATTCCACTTTGGGATATGCTAGAATGATGCAGGAGTATGTTGGATCCTGCAACACCACATGTGTAAAATCCAACGGATGTTCCTGGAGCCAGGTAAGAGCAGGGTCCGAGGAGATGGAGGTGGTAGCCAACTTACCAATCTGTTGTTTTCTCCAACACAACATCATAGATGCCGGAATCATTATCCCGATAGATTGCCGTCTCATGGCTAATGTTTGCATGAGTGAAACCGTTTGGCATAGGGATTGCGTTCTATCAGCAGTCAGATAGATATTTCATTCGACAGACAGCAAATTTGATTGTTATCAAAGGGATAAAAATGATTCCGCAAAGTGAGGTGAGAACAAATGCTAACAAGGCTTGTGCGTCTGCTGCAAGATGAATCGGGCCAGTCAACCCCTGAGTATGCTCTGTTATTGAGCATTGTTGGCACCCTGGCAGTCGCTATCGCAGGGCTTGCCGGCGACATGAAAACCGTCTTTGAAGCCGCCAGCAGTATACTTCAGCAAATTGGCCAGAATTTGCAGGAAGTAAACGCCAACCTTTCGCAAACGCTTCCTAACTAATGCTCAAAAACCAGCACGAAGTGCTCAAAGCTCAAAGGTGCTCCCTTCAAATCGTTCGCTGTCCCCACAGACACGATTTGAAAGTCCTTCCCTTGAACTTTGAACATAGATACCCTTTAGGGCATAACTCAAAGTCGTATCACGATCCAATATCCACAAGTGGCGGAGGATAGCGACGAATCGATTCCGAGCGAATCGTAACGGGACGCCGGAATAGGATTCCACTGATCAAGGGCCGGTAGCGATGAGCAATGCCCACGGCCGCCAGAGCGGGATAACCATCTTGATATACAACTTTGACTTTGACATCCTCAGGTCGCAACCCTATAGCACCTGCAGCCTGACGCACACACCACTTAATCTGCTCAGGATCCGCTACTTGGACTCCCACCGCGTAGTCTGCCCCGGATATCGACGCATTTGCCACCGCAATTCGATTGTAGAAATACCAGCCTGCTTCTATCACCCCGAAAAGTAGCAAGAGAGCCAGTGGGAAAACCACTATAAACTCGAAGAGAACCTGTCCTCGTTCATCGCGTATGCGCATGACCTGAATCCGTATAATGATTGTGAGTTCCTGTAGTTCTGGTACTAGAGTAGATGGGGATGATGCAAGGGGTATGCCGGGGGTGGCCAGCCACAGGATCCGCTTCAGGGCAGTAGTAGCCTGGGTTCTCAACGATTTTGATCCGGGCTCGATATATCGCTATGTGCAAGAAGCTGCATACGATTTTCAAACTTCCGCGCTGCTAATCCATAGCACACGCGATTGTGAAAGAATATGCATACTATGCAAGTTTTTGCGCAGTGATTACCATCTCTCGACAATTACTTTGGTTTGAGTGTAGAACTCGACCGCATGATGATTCTGGCCATGTAGATCACCGAAGAAACTCTCCTTCCAGCCACTGAAGGGGAAAAAGGCCATTGGTGCAGCCACGCCGATATTGACACCAACATTGCCCGCATCGACCTCATAGCGGAATTGGCGGGCTGCGGCACCACTCCTGGTAAAAATGGATGCCATATTCCCATAACGGCGGTCATTGACCAGAGCGATGGCCTCATTCAGATTTTCTACGTGCATCAGGCTGAGCACCGGACCAAAGATCTCTGTCCGTGCAATCTCGCTCTTTGGATCAACGTCGTCAAGAACCGTAGGAAACACAAAGTAGCCACCCTCATAGCCACGGCTCGTCTTGCCACGCCCATCAACAAGCACCTTTGCACCATCTCGTTCTCCCTGAGCGATCACCCTCTAAATACGAGCTTTGCTTTCACCAGTGATGACGGGACCTGTCTCCACTTCCGGATCTAAACCATAACCTACCCGGCGATTTGCGGTAGCTTCTACCATTCGGTCAACGAAAATCTCCCGGGCTGACCCAACAGTGATCGCCACCGATACAGCAAGACAGCGTTGTCCCGCACACCCATAGGCGGAATCCGACAGATTACGTACGGTCAAATCCATCTCCGCATCCGGCATGATCACGACCGGGTTCTTGGCACCGCCCTGGCATTGAGCCCGTTTGCCATTTGCCGTAGCACGGCTATAGACCTGTCGGGCGATCGAGGTGGTGCCAACAAAGCTGATTGCCCGAATATCTGGATGATCCACAAGGGCCTCGGCTGTCTCTTGACCACCGTTCACGAGCTGCAATACTCCCGGGGGGAGGTCCAGTTGATCGATGAGTTCAAAGAGTTTCTGAGCCGTCATGGGAACCTTCTCACTTGGCTTGAGGATGAAACAGTTCCCCGTCGCAATCGCATAAGGCAAGAACCAGAACGGAATCATACCGGGAAAATTGAAAGGGGTGATCGCCGCGACAACACCTAAAGGCTGGCGGAAGAGATATTCATCGATGCCCCGGGCGATATCTTCGTTGTTGAACCCTTGCATCAAGATCGGGATGCCGCAGCCAACTTCGACGTTCTCGATGCCACGTCGCATCTCACCGACACTCTCTTTATATGTTTTACCACACTCGATGGTGATGGTGCGTGCAATTTCATCAAGACCATCCTCAAGGAGGGTCTTCAGCTTGAAAAGGTACTGAACACGGTCTGTGGCTGGTGTTCGTCGCCATTCCCCGGAAGCAACGACGGCCGCCCGGACAGCTTGATCTACTTCGGCAACAGGTGTGAGTGGAACCCGGGCAACAGACTCGGCCGTCGCTGGATTGATCACATCGAGATATGTGTTTGTACTCGAACGATGCCAACCACCATTGATATAGTTGGATAGAGGGGTATTCATAGCTAATGATCTCTCCCTGGAAACGAAGTCAAGTGATTGTCCTGGCAAATATCCTATGCTGTGAATTCTCTGAGAAAAACGATGTTTCCATTATACGGCATATGGCGTGTTGCAGCAAGGGACATCGATCCATTTGCGGGGAACATCTGGGAATTACTTTCCATTCCATCTGGTAGCGTCGCTGAAAAACCGGGACCGGAATGCCACGATACCTTCTCGGGAGGCATCGGGATGAACACGATTGGTGAGAAGCACGGCTACGCGTTGCCGTTTGAGATCCATCCGCATGGCCGTGCCGGTGAATCCTGTATGGTAGAGTGAACCATCGGCCATCAAGATCCAACCAAGGCCACGGCGTTCGTTGAGTCCTGGAGTTTGCAGTTGGGCCATCTGCTGAATACTATCACGTGTCAAGATCCCTCCGCCGCCGGTGAGAAACATCTGACCGAATCGCATCAGATCCGTTGCGGTCGAAAACAGTCCGGCATTTCCTGAAACTCCACCGAGAAAATGAGCGTTCTCATCATGCACCTCTCCCAGGATGACCTCATCTCGCCAGTCATAACGCTGATAATGTACCTTACGTTTTTCAAAGCTGTTGGAATCTTCTGTAGCAGCACAGCGATCTGCCCATTTGACGGGTGGATTATAACAAGTTTGCTGCATCCCGAGCGGATCAAAGATCTGCTTCCTGGCGAGGGTATCAAGGGTATCTCCGCAAACGATCTCGATCACTTTGCCAAGCAGGATGTACCCAAGACAACTGTATTCCACTTTGGAGCCTGTTGAGTAGGCAAGAGTTAGGTCACCCAGATGCGCGATGATCTCTTCCGGTTTACCCGGGTCGAGATAAAGAGGCTTCCAGGCGGGAAGTCCGGAGGTATGCGTAAGCAGATGGTGAACACAGATGCCAGACCGATCAAATGCCGGCAACACCGATGATACCTCCATGTCAAGTGATAGGCTCCCTTGTTCGACGCACTGCATGGCAAGCGTTGTGGTTGCAACCACTTTGGTAAGCGATGCCAGATCAAAAAGTGTATCCAGTTCCATTGGACGTTTCTCGGGCACAATCATGCGGCATCCGATAGCCGCATGCCATAGAACCTTTTGGGGATCCGCGAGAATCCCCACTGCACCGGGGAAGATTTCCTCTCGAACGCCCTCTTTAAGCAATGAGGTGAGATCTTGATACGTCATACGATACTCCTGATGAAGAAACTTGAATAGCCGCTCATATCTTACAGAAAATGGATGCAGCAATCAAATAAAACCCCAGTGCAAGAAGCAGTACGCCTGTAAATCCGATGGCCATCGCAGCGAAAGTTGCCAGTACTGCACTTACCACAGATGCACAACCGTTAATTGCCCACGCCCACGGCATCCCCAGGGGAGTATGGTTCGCCACACGCTGTAATCCGACCGGGAAGGGCATCCCCATACATGTGGCCAGCGGTGCGAGTAGCAAAAGACTGATGACAATTTTCCAGCCATCGCCAAGTCCCATCAGTTCCCGGAACAGCGGCCCCAGTGTCATGGTATACAGAAGTCCGACTAACGCGATGATTCCCACCATGTGAGGCAAATGATGATGTACCCACTGCCAGCGCGATGCGAGGAAACTCCCCAGACCTGCAAACAGCAGAAACCCGCAAAGCACCACGGCTACTGCATACGTTGGATATGAGAGAAACAGGATAAATCGCTGAATGGAAGCGATCTCGATGAACATGAATCCGCCTCCAAGCATCACGAAGTAGATGAATATCCACAAATTCGCTCCTCGGCGTGGTAAAGCAAACAGCGGGACGATAATCAGCAGGAGACTCAAGACGGTCGCTTGAGCCAACGTCGCTATCAACACCAAGTATCCCCATTCCTCCACAGGGAACCAGGCATTGCCTGCTCGTTTCCGTAGTGTGTCAAACGATTTCCATCGAAAGAAATGGAAAAAGTAGGGACGTTCATCTGTTGCCGGCATGATCTGAAAGGGGTATTCCTGAATGAACGCCTCTCGCTGCGGTGAGAGTAACTGCTGGCATGCTTGATAGTAGACAGGTTCCTCCAACTGATGGTAGCGATTCACCTCCTCCTCACGAATATCAGGCAGGTACACGAGATCAAACGATCGCTGCTGACAGAATTCTCGGAGATGTGCGGTATCTTCGTGAGTATAGTTCCCATTCTTGACGAGTAATGTTGCGGTACGCCAACTGCGAATCATCGCCAACTGTCCGGCGGCCTGTTCCCCACAAACTTCGGCAGCAGTCGCAAAGAGTCTGAGCGAATCCCGGGGAGGTCGTTTGATCCAGCGTGTGATTGCCAGGATACCTCCCGGACTCAGACGCCGTTGATATGCTTGCATCGCCTCCCGGGTATAGAGATAGCTCTCACTGAGCGCGTATACCCCTGCCGAGGAGGCACTCACCGAGTCGAGAAGCGTTAGCTGGATAAGATCATACGGCTCTCGACTCGCTTCGACAAAACCACGCGCCTCACGGCCAAAGACCCGCACTGGATAGCGCGTACTATCGTAAATCCCACCTGAGAATTGAGGGTCCGCTCGCACCCAATCGATCACCTGTTGATTTAGCTCAACCGCATCCACCTGACGAGCGTTGTGAGCCAACGCCGCCAACACATCGGATCCTCCGCCTGCACCGAGAACAAGCACGCGGGGAGTCTCCACAAGGGAGTAGACCACCGATGCCGTCATGTTATCCAGATATGTTGGCCAATCCCCACTGAATTCAACGATAGGGCTCATGCCTCCCGCATCCACGAAGATACCACGCTGACGAGGAAGATTGTCAACATGGGCGAAACTCAAGCCGGGGGCATGATGGAATGCGGGGGAATCGAGTAGATGCAGCAATCCTAACGGACTGGATTGAGTGTCCAGCACTTCTGTATCAGGGAACTCCAACGCCACACTCAGTTCTTTGTATGGGGAAATGTTCAGGGAAAGTCGAGGTGCCAATCCCAGAATCAGGCCACTGCCCACGAGAAGCGTAGGGAGTATCAACCACGAACGCTCCACCAATGAGACTATGAGCGAAGTGAGAATACCGAGTCCGGCGATGCACGCAATCGCTTCCACAGGCGGGAGAAGATAGAGCAAGCCAATTGTCCCTATGGCACCTATACTCGCACCGATGAGATCGGCGGCATAAATCGTCGCAACAGTATGCCGGAAATGAATCAGTGCCAGCCCAATCGCAAATGCACCAAAAAAGAAAGGGACACTCAACGTTACATAATACAACGCGAGATGGGCCCATTCCCACTTATCCCAGAGCAACATGAACGGGTTGAGCGGCAATCGTTGACTGAGCCAAAAGGAACTGATGACAGTCACACCAAATGCCAGGGTTGCTCCGAAGAACCAGGTATGAAAGGATCGCTCACACCGTCTTCGTAGCAAGGAGAGAGCTGTGCCACTTGCGCCAAAACCCAGGAGCGCCAAACTGATGATCGCATGAGCAAAGTGATGCCACTGAGTGATTGCGAGTACACGGGTGAGAACGATCTCATAGCTCAACACAGCGGCGGAAAGCATCCCCACAGCAAGCGCATAGAGACCTGCCTTTCCCCCCGCACATTTGCTCATTAGTGTTTCCCTGTCAGTGGCACGAATCTCACGGGGATGATGCTTCGGCTTGTGTAACTCCCATCCTGCTTCTTTTCGACCAGCATCAGTTCCTGTACATAGAAAGGACTACCGACCGGGATGAGCATCCTTCCTCCGGGTCTGAGCTGTTGTCGCAGCGATGGTGGGATGTGGGTAGCGGCAGCCGTCACAATGATCACATCGTAGGGTGCGTGCTCCTTCCAGCCATAGTAACCGTCACCGATACGCACATCTACGTTCTCGTATTTGAGTTTCTTGAGTCGCTTCTTGGCGGCTTCTCCAAGATCTTGAATGATCTCAATCGTGTAGACCTGTTTGACCAGATGAGCGAGCACTGCTGCCTGGTAACCTGAACCGGTGCCTACCTCCAGCGCAATGTACCCCGGTTTCGGCCGAAGCAGCTCTGTCATAAACGCGACGATGTAGGGCTGTGAGATCGTCTGGTTGTAACCAATTGGGAGGGGGCGATCTGCATAGGCTACAGAACGCCAGCGTCTCGGCACGAATTCATGGCGTGGTACCGTACGCATCGCTTCCAGCACGCGCTCGTCCCGAATCCCCTGCCGTCCGTCACGAGCCACTGTTCCCCAGTCGTAGACGTTCAGTTTTCCTTCTTCTTTCCTGACATAATAGATCCGTCCACGGGCCTTATCGTTTATCGACCATCGGCTGCCTATCTGTTCTATGGAGACGATGGCCTCTGGAGAAAGTGGGGGCGTGTAGGCATTTAGATCGCGTCGCAGTTTCTCCGGGACTCTCTCACCTTTGTCCAGGTCGCTTTGGAGATCCAAGGCGACACTCAACAGAAACT
>JAJRTO010000402.1 GCA_024278235.1 Candidatus Poribacteria bacterium | reverse complement strand
GTGCGAGGACACCGAACACACCACATCCATCATGAACGACCGGCAAACGATGGGCATTGAATGGTGTCAGAAAAGGGCTGTATTGATCACCTATTTTGTATAACGCCTCACTCATAACGCCTCACTCATAACGCCTCACTCATGCAAAAGGAAAGGCTCAGCTACCGGTATTCTTCACACACCCGCCGGCTTGACGCCAAGTTGCTCACGAAGCACAGGATCCATGTCGACAGCTCGCAATAGCTCGCGGCTGCTCACAAGGCTGCTCACACTGGATATTCCCGCTGCCCCCATCAGCAGCTTCAGTTCTTTTTGAGTTGCCCGGAGATAGTTCTCCAGACGATCACGCGCTCTTTCCTCATCATCGGGTACGGAGAGAGAGCCATCACAGTTCATAGCGAACAGGGCAGCCTGGCCGATACTGACGGCATCAGCACCCAGTGCAATCAGCTTGAAAATATCTTCGGCACCGCGGACCCGCTCTGAAATAACCAGCAAATTGAGTCGCTCCCTGAGGGGGCCGCCTGCTATGTACTTACTACGCAGAACTCTATCGACTGTACTTACAACCACTTCAATGGGTGTGTCGGTTTGTTGTTCCGTTTCATCTAACAGGATCCCATCCGCTGCCGTCACAGCAATATCCAGTGCCCGCTGTGACACCGAGTCGTCGATGACCAAGCGGACAAAGACCGGCTTGCCACCTGTTCCATCTTTCATGTCGAGAATGGTGCGCGCCAGAGAAAGTTCGCAGGTATCTCGAAGCACGATTCCCACACCGAGGAAATGTTCAAGCTCCTCATCGGTGGATGTCACAGACAGTTCCTCCAACATTCGCCCACGATATCGATGTAGTTCTTCAAGGATCGGTGTGCTATGTGGGAGCATCCAGATGCCCAATGCATGGGTTACACGTGCCAATACACGTTGGGTGATAAGAGGAACATCGCCTTCAAACCCGGCTCCGGAGAGGAAGATCGGCTGAGATATTCGCTCTCTTCCACCTGCTAAATACATGGCCGTTTCGATCTCCTCACGGTAGGGATCAATACTGGGGCGCGTTACTTGAGCACCATCACTGCGGATCCAATCATTGGGCACTGTGGGTATCTGGACAAACGGTGTCCCCAGACTTCCCATACTTGTAATCGGAGCCTCCCCGGTCTCAGCCATGTGATCGATATGTTCGCGTTTCCAGGGAGTCCAGATCTTCTCGGCAGCAGGATCTATCGAATAGGCGTAAGGGGGTATTGCAGATAACGGTTTTACGCCCAAGATCTCGCATGTTTCCTCATTGGTACAGGCAGCACGGAGATAATCACGTTGACCAATCAGCTCGCGGGCGGAAGCAACTCCCATCTCCGCAAGAAGAATTCGGAGTTCTGCCTGGAGGCCATGAACGAAGTTCACCAGTCGCTCGGTCGCCCACTCATGATCCAGAAGACGGTGCGGTTCCTGGGTGGCGAGAGCTGTTGGACATTTCCCAGTGTGACACTTGTGTACCATGACGCATCCGATAGCAATCAATGCACCCGTACCCATCATGGCAGCATCCGCTCCGAGAGCCAGTAATCGTATCATATCGATGGAACTCGTGATGCCGCCGCCACCAATCAGGCATACCCGGCTCCTCAATGGTTCCCCATCCATCGTCTGTTCCCGCAGCATTCTATCAGCCGTGGCGATTGCAATTTCGATAGGCATACCGACATTATCACGTATGACTTCGGGGGTCGCGCCAGTGCCTGCAAGGTGTCCATCGATGACGATTCCATCTGCTCCCATGCGTGCAATGCCACATGCGATATAGGGGGCATAATTGGTTGCCGCAACTTTGACAAAAACTGGTTTACCCGTTGCTTCCTTGAGACTCCAGATACGCTGTCCGAGATCCTCGATGGAGTAAATATCATGATGGGGTGCTGGGGAGATCGCCTCCTGGCCTTCTGGAATGCGGCGTGTCGCAGGGATATCGCCAATGACCTTGGAACCGGGGAGATGCCCACCGATACCGGGTTTCGCCCCCTGCCCAATCTTTATCACAATAGCGGAACCGGAATTGAGCACGTCCAGATCGACCCCGAAGCGTGCCGATGCCCACTGAACATTGAATCTCTTGTGGTGCCTTATATCTTGAAGCAGCCCGCCTTCGCCGGTTCCTGAGAGAATCTGGGTACGCTCAGCGGATTCCACAAGTGCCCGAACAGCCTGTGCATGGATAGCCCCAAATGACATATCTCCCCAGACAAGAGGTGTGGAAAGTTGTATCTGTCCAGGTACCAGCTCAACGGAAGTCTCTACATGTTCCGGACGAGGTTCACCTGCCATGAGGTACAGTCGATCACGAATGGCCGCAGGAGGATCCGGATATCGGATATCATCCAATCCTGTTAGCACAGGTTCCCCTGTCTGTGAAAGCTGTCGGATATGCTCGATTCGATGATTGCGCCAGAATTCGGGTCGATCATGGGGTCTTTCCGGCTTGACCTTCAGATACGTATTTAGCGTCCGAATTGCTCGCGGGGGGTTCCTCAAGGAGTTCACCTCATTATGTTCCGTGATTTCGAATAATGCTCAACCGGAGTCTGGAGGGCTTGAGACGACTTCTAGCAGCCTTCCAGACCACCGGCTTCGGCTGGCAGTCGTTGATGCAGTCCCATCTGAAGTTCTCCAATGATACAATGGAGAGTTGGAGAGAGTCAAGCTCCCCGGAAGTTTTTTCCATGATACGGACTGGACACAGGGCAGTGAATCCTTATCCCATCGATCCTTTCACCTATGGCATAGATGTTGCGTGAGACCGATAGGTCGTACTTGTGTTGAAGGGGGCTGGCGAGTGCGGAGACCCCCTCACAGAGGTTCCCAGAGAAATGGCGAAAGGGTTTACGAATGCCGGAAATCAAGAGCACTAAAAGCACCGAAGGAACCAAAAGAGTTGTTCCAACTGCAGCCGAGTTTCATGTTCATGATCTATTGGAGATGGCCTTTTCAAAAGGGGCCTCTGACTTACATATCACTGTGGAGCGTCCTCCTGTTTT
>JAJRTO010000401.1 GCA_024278235.1 Candidatus Poribacteria bacterium | reverse complement strand
TCGCATTTCCTGTCGCGTCCAGCACGACATGTGCAAGTTCGCCACCTGTGAGTTCAGAGATCGCCTCCGTAACATCCTCTTCTTGAGCGTTGATCGTATATTCAACACCAAACTGGCGGATAAAGGTGAGACGCTCAGGATTGACATCCACCACGATGACGTTTGCCCCTTCCGCAAGGGCGAACTGGGTTGCACCAAGCCCTATGGGGCCCACGCCAACGACGACAGCCCATTCATCGGAGGCGACCTGTCCGCGCTGCACCGCATGTGCTCCAATGCCCAGTGTTTCCACGAGTGCGAGTTGGTCATAACTCAATGTCCCGCTTGGATGGAGGAATCTGGCGGGGATCGTGAGGTATTCACCCATACCACCATCGCAATGAACTCCCAGAACCTGGAGATTCTCGCAGCAGTTGGGTCTATTCAGCCGGCAGGCACGGCACGAGCCACAGTTGAGGTACGGCTCAACGGCTACTCGATCACCGATCTGTACGCCGCCGGCATCGGCTGCAATCTCTACGACATCTCCGGAAAGCTCATGTCCAAGAACCCGTGGATAATCAAGGAAGGGCTGAACACCACGAAAGGCATGCAAATCGCTACCACACACACCAACTCGATGAATCTTTACTCGTGCCTCCCCGGGAGCAAGCTCAGGGAGGGCAACCTCACGGATCGAAAAACGGCCCGGTTCCATCAGAACGACTTGCTGCATGTAGAATCCTTATGTGTGCTATGTGATACCAAGTGCAGTGAGAATGGCCAAGAGCGGTAGAGGGATCTAATGACTCTCGATTGTCTCAATCTGCAACTGATTCAATGTACGTAAGACACCTTCGCCGAATTCCAATACGGATTCTGATTCGAGGTGACCACCGGCGAGTTGAATATGTGTGGCATCTGCCTGAGTTTGCCCTAGCGTCGGTTCCATCTGCACCCATCTTCCCACCTTCACCTCAGGCCAAAAGTGGTAGTAAAAGGCTTCCCCCTGATACACGAGACCCGCAACGATTCGTGTTGGGATCCCAGCGGCTCGTGCCAACGCGGTAAACAGTACCGTGTGCTCAGTGCAGTCCCCTTCCAGGGATTGCAGCGTCTGCTTGGCGGAGCCGAATCCAACTTTGAGGTTCTTGTCCGTGATGTTCGCATAGACCCAGCGACAGATCTTCTGCGCAACTTCCCAGGCATCCGTATCCTCACCGATGATCTCCTTCGATTTCTGTTGGATTGCAGGATCGTCGGCTTGAACGTACACGGTCGATTTCAGGAATTCACTCGCTTCAGTGTCATGGATCGGCAATGTGTTCGGACCTGTGGATACGGGACTCCTGTTGATTTCGAGGATGCCCTTGCGCGCATCGTTTGCATCGAGGATCAGCGACTGATCATCGGTCTGCATGATCGCCTTTCGGATATCACCTTCATTCAGCATCACTCGCGCCTTAAAGTAGGAGCCGCGTACAGGAGAAGAACCACGCGGTAAGATGCGGTACTCAAGGATGACATCGACCTCACCGACTTCTCCCAGTGCCTGTTCTCGGTCGGTCCGTACCAATTCCATGCCGATTCCGAGGCTACTCATTTCCATTTTGTATGTGGTGCCATCTTTGCCTACCCATTCAGTGCTGCGGATCCCTCCCATAATATCCAGATTATAATCCACCACGATCACTGGAATAGTCTGGCCGTCGTAATTCACGGTATCTTCCCGCGTTACGGTTACGCGGGTTGGGATGCTGCGGAAGAGTTCCAGGTTAAACACATTGAGTTCATAGGTGTTTCCTACCTTCAGGCCGCGTTCCCTTGCGATCAGACCAAGACTATCTTCAAAGATGGCGTCCTCCGGGATCGGTTTCCGATCCTCGCTGACATCACCGCTGAGGCTGGTACGTATGAAGATCTGTCCATCCTGTACCTGCCCTTCGACACGCTTTTCTTCGCCACTTTCGTTGGAGTGGGTTATAAAATGGAGTGGCTGAAATTTTTTATCCATGTGGACGACCTTCGTCCGCTCCAGTTCGATGCCCAATCCGCTACGCTTAAGATTGATCCGCATTTCGGATCGCACCTGGATGATCTCCAGTCCTTCATGTTCCGCAGATGTGATGTTCACATGAGTATATCCAACTTTGGTCCCCATCATCCGCAGCTCAAACCAATCGTCCTGAGGCAGGTAGTTCATATTCGGAAACTCCATCATAGATTCGGTAGGATATATGATTGTCATCCCTAAGAACACAAGCATGTATAGGATTTTCAATGTCACATTCCTTTCGGTCCGTTGACTCACACCAAGAAACTCCACAGAGTCTATCATTCGTTGTAGTACCGTGTCAAGGGATTGGGTGCCTCGAGCAGGAGGATTGCATATGGATGTTTCCGAGCCACACAAGGAGACAGCTTCGTTGCTCTGCACCTCACCTCGCAATAACGGAACGACATATGAGCCAAAGGCGAAGCCACCTCAATGCCTCAGGGGATGTGATGCCAGGTCATATGCAATTGACCTGGGGATGGGGCCAGCATCCGGCCATCGGAACTGAATCAGCCGAAGGGCTACATCCATGTGGCTGGGAACGTTCTGATATGATATTAGCGTTTGAGAGCTGCCCAGGTAGTGGTAAGCTTGTCAGTGGGTTCAACAGCAAAACCAGGACCACCGTCCAGGATTTCTGCTCCGCTAACCTTGAAATCATCAAACTGCGTCATGGAGCGTTGAACGAAGATACCCACCTGCCCGGATTGGGGAATGTTTTCCTCAAACTCGAATACAGGTGTACCATTCACAAAACACCGCACCAAGCTACTTTGTGCCTGATTGTCTTGTATCTCTACTCGGAGTGTGTACCATTCCATGAATCCAACCTTGAGCTGTTTCTCTGCTGCTCTCTGGTTTCCTACGCCAGCAGCGTACCGTGTCCATGCAACGGAGATACCGAACCAGCAATACGAGTCCTCTCCGCTGTATCTCAACACCAGACCACACCAATCACCACCGGCGAGGTTCCGGACGTTCAAACGACAAGTCACGCTGTCATTTACCCACTCCTTTTCCCCCGTCAAAAGCATTGCATAGCCATCATCCTCGCGGAGTTCACTGGTCATCATACCATCGGCTTCCGTCCATCTCATGGGCCTGCCGGCTTCCATCCAGTCGATAGAAACACCATCCTCAAAATCATCTACCCATGTTCCCCCAAAGACGCTTCCAACAGCCATGAGACCAATCATCAAAGTCAAGAGAATCCTTGTGTGAATTAGCTTCATGTAATACCTCCTGATTGAGAGTCTATGGCAGATTGTATCAGTTTAACAGTCTCGTGTAGCAATCACTCGACAAGTCGTGCCTCCCGCCACGCACCATAGAATGCTGCCATTGAGTCAAAGCGTCTACTCCGGTCGTTATGGCAGGCACGGCGAATGACTTCGTACAAAGCGTCGCTTCCGCTGCTGATTGACGCTTGAAAAACGGAAGCTCCCTGCTGTCAATTGCAACGCTTTGATACTTATTGAGTCCCCCTTGAATACCCTTGTGTGATATGCTACCACATGGAATCAGGACACGCAAGGCCGAACGCTCACCGGACATTAGTTAAGTTGGGGAGAGGAAACCATCGCTTTCTCTGGAATGATATAAGAACGGCCTTGACATTCCACTTTTCATCCGTCATATTTTAGTAACTCTGAGTTCTAGTTGAGGAAATCGGCTCATCCTGTGCCCCCACTCAAGCTGGATGAACCGGGAAATCGAATAATCTGACGAAGGAGATAAAATCACATGCCTCTTGTTCCAGCCAGACAGATCCTAGATGAAGCTCGTAAAGGTGGCTATGGTGTTGGTGCATACAATGTCAACAACATGGAGCAGATCCAAGCAATTATGGATGCTGCTCAGAAAACGCAATCCCCGGTGATCATTCAAGCCAGCCGTGGTGCACTACAGTACACTAATTTTGTCTATTTGAAGCACCTGATGATGGCCGCCGTTGAGGATAATCCGGACATTCCGATCTCGGTTCACCTGGATCATGGGAATAATCTGGAATCAGTGAAAAAGGCCATTGATCTCGGTTTCACCTCTGTCATGATTGATGGTTCCCTGATGGAAGATGGTAAAACGGTCGCCAGTTATGAGTACAATGTCAATGTAACCAAAGAGGTCGTGGAGTATGCCCATCAATTCGGTGTCAGTGTTGAGGGTGAACTCGGGACACTTGGTGGTATCGAGGATGGCGTCGGCTCCGGGGAGGTCCATCTAACAGAACCAGATCAGGCCGTTGAGTTTATGGCGGAAACGGGAGTGGATTTCCTGGCTCTGGCCATCGGTACTTCTCATGGCGCCTATAAATTCCAGGAAACTCCTACCCTTGCGATGGACATTATCACCGATGTGCGACAGAGAATGCCAGAAGTTGCCCTGGTGATGCACGGATCATCGAGTGTTCCACAGGAACTTGTCGCCGAAGTGAACAGATACGGCGGAGCACTCAAGAAAGCCATGGGAGTTCCGATAGAGAGCATTCAGGAAGCGATCAAGCGGGGGATCTCCAAGATCAACGTGGATACGGATGGCCGGCTTGTGGTGACAGGAACGATCCGCCGGATATTCGCTGAGAAGCCAGAGGAGTTTGACCCTCGTAAGTATCTTGGGCCTGCACGCGAGGCACTCTCTGAACTCATCGCCAGCAAGATGAGAGATTTTGGCACGGCAGGACATGCCAGGGATTACGATCCACTGTCGCTCGAAGATATGAAGGCGTTCTACGGTGTCTGATGATCTGTATCTTCAACGCAGGGCTGTTTAGCCCACGAGTTTGGCTTAGCCTCTGTGTGCGAGCAAAAACGATTCTTTCAAGTGCTGATGATCTATCTGGCGTTCACGCGGCAGATAGATCGCAACAGGGATTTCTATCCCATGCAAATATCTGCACATAAGAGGTCCCACTTCGGTCCACCCTAAATGACCCAATCCACAGCCCAGAGCGGGCATTGCCAGGGATTGAATCCCCTCCGCTTGAAAGTTCTCCCTGAGCCATCCCAATCCCCCCTCAATGTCCTCCAAGCGCGAATCTTCCCGCCATCTCCTCTTCGTTGCGAAAAGCAAAAACCACTTCATAGCGTTAGGTGTTGAAAGTGGTAGACTCAGGTCAGCCAGATCTTGATCCAATGAGCCTTCACGCTTATAGAGATAAGGTCGCCTCGCTGTAATTTTCTTAGCACGACACGCATCTTGATAGACTACATAGACATCAGGAAATTGATGTTTTGCTCGCGAAGCCAACCCTTTTCCCATTACCCCCTGAAGGTTTACGCTGATCGTCAGCGTTTGCATGTTGGAGAAGAACATATCACCATCGATAAGAGAAATGTTACTTCCAATTTGAGTCGCAAATCTTGGATGGAAGAACAT
>JAJRTO010000400.1 GCA_024278235.1 Candidatus Poribacteria bacterium | reverse complement strand
CCGCCTGTCGTGAATGGCATCGCCGAGCAGGTAGAAGAAACCTGCATTCAAGACTGTTGAAATGAGGCCATTGGTGATCTGTCCAGAATAGATCTGCCCGGTACCTGGTAGAAAAGTCGAAAGCCAGCGTGCCAATTGGGGGGAACGGTATTTTTGTCGCGTGTGATCCAGGATGGTATCCGCCAGACGGGTGGATAGTACGGCAACCTCTGAATCTCCGGGGGATGCTCTCGCGGCCTTGCGAAAATCGGCAATGGCTCTGTACCAATCATGCTGATGGATAGCGCTCCAGCCTTTGAAATAGAGGGCCTGTTGACCCAGAAGTGACCCATCCATCCGGGTTGCGATGTGATGAAATGTCTGGTTGGCCTTCTCATATTCCTCCGAACGCAGATAGCTCTTACCTATCATAAATTCTGTATGTCCACTGAGGGGGGATTCCGGGGTCTCGGCTAACATCCGCTGCCAGCTATCTCTTGCCATGTCGAATCCCCCCAGATGGAAGTAGCTCTGCCCAAACCGGTAACCGGCATAATCGCGTTGTTCATCCTGTGGATGGGCGTACAGGTAGCGTTTATATTCCAATACGGCTCCCGTATACTCCTGTTGAGCGTAGAGGGCATCCGCGAACTCAAAGGTTCGATCCGCTCGAACAGGAAGAACCACACAAAACAGGAAAACTATCAGGAAGTAGCGCATCATGGAACCAACATATCGGGCATACCCGACGTTTCTCGAGAATAGCCAACGGATGAATGTAGTTTTCACCACCATCGATTGCGTGTATAATGTCAAGACTCTGCAATTCTCATGTTCATGAGTATATCACAGGATATGGAAAATTGTCGAGCATCTAAAAATACACAGGGGAAAGTCCCATAGACTGAAGGAGATTGAAGTCATGAAAATCTATCTAATGACAGATATGGAGGGCGTTGCCGGTGTCCTCAACTTCCAAGAATGGACCGGCCCTGACAAACCGTATTATGAACTGGCCAAGAAATTCCTGACCCTGGAGGTCAATGCTGCTATCGATGGTTTTTTTGAAGGAGGGGCAACTGAGATATTGGTCGTGGATGGACATGGACCGGGCGGTATCAACATAGAGCTGCTCGACTCACGTGCGGAGTTCCTGAGAGGTTGGGGAGATGGGCCGTGGCCGCTCATGCTGGACGAGACATTCGATGCCGCCGTATGGGTCGGACAGCACGCCAAATCCGGAACGCCTCACGGACATCTTGCCCACACCCAATCGACAGGGTATCTCGATCTGTGCATCAATGGAATCTCCATTGGTGAATTTGGACAGCTTGCCATCTGCGCCAGTGAATTGGGGATCCGATCTATCTTCGGTTCGGGAGACCGCGCTTTCGCCGAGGAGGCCCAGGCACTTGTGCCCGGCATCGAGACGGTGGTCGTCAAACGCGGGGTACGCTCGGGCACAGGGGATAACCTCACGCGCGAAGAATATGCCCGGTTCACGAGTTCTGCCATTCATGTGCATCCAGTGAAGGCGCGCCAACTCATCCGAGAAGGAGCCTTGCGGGCCATCCGCCGGGCACGAGAGGAAGACTTCGGGCGGATCGAGTTGACCCCTCCGTTTGAGCGAGTAGCGAAGTTCCGTCCAAGCGAAGACAATCCCCAGAGGACAGTGGCGCGGGAGACACATCCGTCGAGCGTCATCCACCTCATGAATCTACCGTTTGATCGCCAACCAATGGAGAATTGACCCTGGCAGCTCAGCATACTAATTCTGCTGGATAGGGATGGGTTGCCCCGAAACAAACTCGAATTGACCGTTGACTTGCCGATCAATTTCTGCTATTCTATCCCCGTTTCTAAGAATAGCCGTTTAGGCAAATAGTCAGGAAATTTGATGGAGATTCGTATCGATCCGGCTCAGGATCCGAGATGGTATGTGATTCAACTTTATCTGGAGGATGAAAAAGAACCTGTCAGTGGGCTTTGGATTGTGGATCACCAAATGCGTGTTGGGTCTGTAACACTACGCATGGGAGGGATCGCCGGGGTTTCCACCCATGAAAAACATCGTCTTCGTGGTTACTCCAGATATGTGATCACACGTTCCATCGAGTACATGAAGCAGGACGGTTATGATGTATCCATGTTGTTTGGGATTCGCAATTTCTACCCAAAGTTTGGCTATGTCGCAACACCATTTGAGCATCGAGTCAGTTTGGCTGTTGAGCCTGCTACAGAGGCCCACGCTCTCTTCCATGTGCGTCCCTGGAAAGAGGAGGATCTGGCTACGATTATCGAGATCTATACGCTAAACAATGCGACGCGCACAGGCACCGTGCTACGTTCGGATTTGTGGCCTGGTTTCTCCAAAGGGAGTGGTTTCCAAGTCAAACCTTTACCGTATGTTGTGGTCAATCACCTTGATGAGGTGCTCGGTTACTTTGTCCAGGATGATACGGACGATGGTACAGTCGTGTCAGAGGTCGGCGCTTCACATCCGGGTGTATGGGAAACCATGATAAAGGCGTTGGCAGATCGAGCCCAACGGTTCGGTCATGAATATATTCAGTTACTCATCCCTCCGGATCATCCGATGGCATTTGCCTGCAAACGCTATGGGTGCAGCGTCCGGATCGGTTGGCCGGCCGATGGCGGTGGAATGATGCGTCTGATCAATCTGGAAGGGACATTCAGCAAACTACTTCCTGAACTCTCAAATCGTTGGCGGCACACATCTCCCGACTGGCAGGGCATCCTCCGGATCTCAACAGACATAGGTGAAATTTCACTCAGACTGGGAGCCACCGGCGTTGAAATGAAAAGTGGCGGCCACAGGGGGGTCTCAATGACGATCCCTCAGGCTCAGCTTACCCAGATGCTGATGGGGTATCGCAGTGCATCTGAGATCCAGTTTGATGAAGGGGTCGACATTCCGAACGCTGTTCTCCCGTGGCTAGACACACTTTTCCCATCGGGCTACCCGTATATTTGGTGGTCAGATCGGTTCTAAATCCATCTCAGGAGCCTACCGCATGAATCATCAGAGCGCAATAGGGGTTGCGATCCTGGTCATCCTGTTCGCCTGGCTAGGATATGCTTACTATAAGGGGCCGAGCCCGGAAATAGATACATTCCTGCTGCATCCTCTCGTTGCACTCATACTTTTCCTTCTGATCCGTAGTGGCTGGCAGACGACAGAAAAGCATACTGTATGGGTTGCCGGGGCTGTTCTGTTGGGCATCTGGCTGTTCCGCCGAATGCTCAATACGCTGATGCCTTTTGTGATCGGTCTCACCGTGGCCTATCTGTTTTATCTACTAGCTGACTTCTTCAATATGCTTGCCGTCCAGATGTCCAATGCACCGCTTCTTCAACCGAGCGGTCAAAGCCGCATTGGGCGATGGTATCAGAAGCTGCTTGTCAAAGTGCATATACTGGTGCCCTGCGATGAGCCCCGATCACAACATTTGCTCACGCCGACCACCCATAGGACGCTCACATTTCTTGCACGTCTCCGATTGGTTCTGGAGATGGACGGGACGTTCCAGTGCTCGCGATGGTTGGCACGATTGTTTTTGTTAGCCTTGCTGGTGGGAACGCTCCTGTTTTTCGCTTTGCACGTTGGCCCTCAAATGAGAGAACAGTCGATTCACATGAAAGATGGCCTCATCACATTTTACGATGAGGCACGGACTTTTCTTGTCCACAAACTGGAGAAAATTCAAGAAGAAGGTTACTCAGTACCCGGGTGGGTTCCTCTCTCTATGCGAGAGCCGGTGGAACAGGCAGCTTCGGAGATCGCCAAATCTGCATCAACTTATGTCAGCGACCGCATCCCGGACATCGCCAAGCGCGGGAGTGATTTCGCAACTTTTGTCCTGAATGGTCTTTCGTCTGTGGTGACTGGGGCTATCGGCACGGTGGCAACAGGGGTTCTTGCCCTCATGGTGTTTGCGTATACCGTTGGTTCGTTTCGGGAATACATGCGAAAGTTTCTACGGCTCTTCCCGGAAAACCAGCAAGAAACCATCAAGCAATATTTCCTGGAAATTGATGCAAATATGAAAACCTTCTTGAGAGGGCAGCTACTTGTAATAGCACTTGTGGGCATCCTATCGATGATTGTTTACAGCATCATTGGTGTTCCGTTTGCTGTCGTGGTGGGGCTACTCGCCGGCGTCTCCAATGCGATCCCCACATTTGGCCCTTACATCGGTGGTCTCTTTGCTGTATTGGCTTTATTGATGGGGCTTGCAAGTGGGAATTATGCATTCACCGTTTTTCTGGGTAAACTCGTCATGACCATTGGTGCGATGTTCGGAGTCCAGATGATTGACAACTCGCTGATCTCCCCGCGTGTGATGAGTAGCGCGGTTGATGTGGATCCGCTGCTGATCATGTTTAGTGTGATCTTTGGCGCAAGTCTCATTGGATTCTGGGGAGTATTGCTCGCGATTCCAGGCATTGTGGTGATCAAGTCCGTTATCCATGTATCCCGTAATATTCGCACTGGACATTTTCAGGAGTAACTATGAACACAGGGCTTGTGATTCATACTGAGTTTGGCTGGATGGCGATCATTCGTGGACCAAACGGCATCCAGCGGACCAGCCTTCCGGTGACAACCCGTGAAGAAGCCATGCTTAAGGTAGGATTGACGGAAACGGAGCTTGCCACAAACACCTCGACATATGCTGATCTCGTACGGCGATTGCAACGCTACTTCTGTGGTGAAGCGGTACAATTTCCAGACGCACTTGATTATGGGAGTGCCACGCTATTTCAGTGTGCCGTATGGGAGAGTGTACGCACCATCCCCTATGGGGAGACACGATCTTACAGTTGGGTTGCAGAACAGGTGAATCGATCAAGAGCATATCGCGCAGTAGGTCGAGCCGTAGGCCTGAATCCATTGCCGATCCTGGTTCCATGTCATCGTGTTCTACGGAGCGATGGAGCCCTGGGTGGATTCGGCGGCGGAATCGAACTCAAACAACGGTTGCTGGCGCTTGAGCAAAACGGAGATTCCCCTTGAATCGAGGATCGCATATGTGATACACTTTAGCACCGATGTAGTTGAAACCTTTTAATCTAGTCCGGTGAGGCTAGAAAAGGGGTGTTCTATGGCTCCTTTCTTGCCTTCCTCATCTCCCGCTGGAAGGCCCATGCACAACGATACTGACACATCGACTCCCGACCAACTGCTAGAATTCTTACTCGAAATTGGACATCTCAAGAACCTACCGCGAACAGGTTGGCGGCTCCACGGAATCAGAAATGGTGAGAGCGTTGCGGATCATAGCTATCGCGTCACCTTGCTCTGCATGGTATTAGGAGATCTCCTGTGTGAGCACGGTATGACCGTGGATGTCGACAAAATGGTACGGATGGCCGTCTTGCACGAGATTGCCGAAGCGCGTATCGGAGATATTCCTTTCCCCGCCCTACGTTACCTCAGTGAAGAAATCAAGGAAGATGCGGAAAAGTCGGCTGCCCAGGATATGCTCTGCCCGTTAGGATCTGCCGGCGAACGCTATGTTGCTCTATGGAATGAGTTTGAACAGGCCAAGAGTCCGGAAGCCATCCTGGTACGCGCCTCGGATAAGCTCGAACTCATGATTCAGGCGTATGAGTATGAAAAACAGGGGCACTGCTCCCTTGACCGCTTTTGGGAAAACCCCTGGAATCAGCGTGGATTCGACACGCATCCTTTGATTCGCCAAATCATGGATCGGCTGGTATCGCTCCGTCAGAATATCCGGCGTCGAACGGAACCATCCTCTGCCGAAGGAGATTGAACATATGCGAGAAAAAGCACAGATCATGAACGGAGAGGAGATCCGAAGGGCTTTAATGCGGATCGCCCATGAAATACTGGAGAGGAATCATGGTACGGATCATCTGGCCATTGTTGGTGTTCGCAACAGGGGAGATGTGTTAGCACACCGTATTGTGGACAACATTGAAAGGATAGAGGGTGCACAGATTCCCATCGGCATCATGGACACCACGCTCTATCGTGACGACGTCGATCTGTTCAAGCAGACCGTTGTTGTAAATCACACCGACATCCCTTTCGATGTGAATGGAATGCGGATCGTGTTGGTCGATGATGTCCTCTATACAGGACGCACTACCCGCGCTGCGATGGACGCGCTGATGGACTTTGGGCGCCCCGCAGCCATTCAGCTTGCCGTGCTTGTGGACCGAGGCCATCGTGAACTGCCGATTGCGGCAGATTATGTAGGAAAGAACATCCCAACCTCCAAGCGTGAAGTCGTCCGGGTTCATCTGGGTGAGGCCGAGGAGGAAAACTACGTTATCCTCCTTGAGAAAGAAGAACGGGAATGAAACGGCTCATTCGCGGTGGATGGGTGCTCAATGGTGAATTGCAGACCGCAAATTGTGAATTGGAATCCTCGCCTGATTCGCACGCCAAACTCAGAAAATCAGACATCCTCATCGAGGATGAGCACATTATCCGGATCGGGTCGTGTGGGGATACTGCCGCAGATTGTATCATGGATGCCTCCGGTCTGTTGATTGCTCCCGGACTGATAGATATGCACGTGCATCTACGAGAACCCGGGCGTGAAGATAAGGAAACGGTTCAGTCCGGAACTTACGCTGCGGCTCAGGGCGGGTTCACGACCGTCGCTTGCATGCCGAACACGCAGCCCACGGTCGATTCCCCGGAAGCCCTCGAATACATTCTGAATCAGGCTGAGAAGTATGGATCTGCACGAGTCTGTCCCATTGCGAGTATCACATGTGGATTACAGGGAAACCAGGCAACCGACTGGAACGCTCTCTTGGACGCAGGTGCTTGCGGGTTCTCTGATGACGGGCGAACGGTCATGAATGCTGAGATCATGAGACGGCTCCTCCTGCTGAGCGCGGATCGTGGCTTCCCGGTCATCAGCCATTGTGAGGATCCGCATCTGGCAGGACATGGCGTCATGAACGCAGGGAAAACGGCTGAAAAGCTGGGGCTACCAGGAATACCCAATCTGGCCGAGGACACGATTGTTGAGCGAGATATTGCCCTTGCAGAAGACACTGGCGGTCATATTCATATCGCTCATGTGAGCACGCGAGTCGCTGTGAGACATGTTCGCCAGGCAAAACAACGAGGGGTGCACGTCACAGCAGAGGCGACCCCGCATCACTTTACACTCACAGATACAGCGATCCTGGAGCATGGCGCCAATGCCAAGATGAATCCCCCACTCCGATCACAACAGGATGTCGATGCCGTGATCGAGGGGCTTGTCGACGGTACGATTGATGTGATAGCGACAGATCATGCACCTCACGCCGCCTTTGAGAAAGCACAAGGCATGCTCAAGGCCCCTTTCGGCATCATCGGTCTGGAAACGTGTGTTCCGCTCGTCATCAGTAAATTGGTTCAACCGGGATATCTTTCTCTTGAGAAAGTTATTTCAATGCTGACGGTTCAACCCGCATCGATACTTGGTCTGGAAGCCGGACAACTTGCGCCGGGAGCCGTGGCAGATATCACCCTCATTGATCTCGAACGCCAAGAGTTTGTGGATCCAACGCGTTTTATGTCCAAAAGTCGCAATACGCCGTTTGCAGGTTGGGAATTGCAGGGCTGGCCTGTGATGACAATTCGTAGAGGAGAGGTGGTCGCTCGACGATGAAAGCCACACTTGCTTTGGAAGATGGTCAACTGTTTGTCGGTGAAAGTTTTGGTGCTTCCGGCGAAGCAACCGGAGAGGTCGTTTTCAACACGAGCATGACAGGCTATCAGGAGATCTTGACGGACCCTTCTTACAAGGGACAGATCGTGACCATGACTTATCCTCTCATCGGGAACTATGGGTGTAACCTGGATGATCTTGAGTCGGATGGGCCGAAAGTGGAGGGCTTCATCGTACGTGAATATAGTGAATACCCGAGCAGTTGGCGATCCCAGCAAACACTGGACGCATTCCTGAAGCAGCATGGGATCATTGGTATCCAGGGGATTGACACACGCGCATTGACCCGTCGTCTCCGTGTGCATGGTGTCATGCGAGGTATCATCTCCACAGAGGAGATCAGTGCGGAAGAATTGGTGGTGAGAGCCGCAAATCTACCGGGGCTCGTCGGACGCGACCTGGTGAAGGAAGTCACCTGCGCTCACCCGTTTCACTGGAAAGAGGGTCCGCACAAACTTTTCCAGGAAGACCACGACGGTTCCCGTGAAAGCGAAGAACACACGGATTCATCTTCTCAGCTTGAGATCAACTTCGATAGCTCTGCTCCCGGGCGAACTGAAAATAACTTGCGTGTCGTGGCAATGGACATCGGTGTGAAGCACAACATTCTGAGGCTATTACATCATCATGGCTGCGACGTAACCGTCGTGCCAGCGATGACCTCTGCTGAGGAGATCCTGGCAATGGAACCACAAGGGCTTCTCCTCTCCAATGGACCGGGGGATCCAGAGGGTGTGCCCTATGTGGTGGAGACGGTATGCTCCCTTGTTGGACGTTTGCCCATCTTCGGGATCTGTTTAGGACATGAGATCCTCGGATTGGCATTTGGTGGACGGATTTTCAAGATGAAGTTTGGCCATCGTGGGGCAAATCAACCTGTGAAGGAGTTGGCGACGGGGAGGGTGGAGATCACGTCGCAGAACCACGGTTTCTGTGTGGATGCCACTTCCTTGAATCCTGAGGAGGTGGCGATCACACATATTAACTTAAACGATCAAACAGTGGAGGGGATGGCGCATAAACGTCATCCTGTTTTTTCTGTCCAATATCATCCGGAGGCCTCCCCGGGCCCTCATGACGCAGGCCATTTTTTTGAGCGGTTTACTCGCATGATGAAGGGGTTCTATCAATATGCCTAAGCGAACGGACATCCACAAGATACTGATCATCGGTTCGGGCCCGATTGTGATTGGGCAGGCGTGTGAGTTCGACTATTCTGGAACGCAGGCATGTAAAGCTCTACGTGAAGAAGGATACGAAATCGTCCTTGTCAACAGCAATCCTGCAACTATCATGACCGATCCGGAGATTGCAGATCGAACCTATATTGAACCAATTGTGCCGGATGTCGTTGCTCAGATCATCGAAAAAGAACGGCCGGACGCTCTGTTACCAACTCTCGGCGGTCAGACGGGACTCAACGTATCTGTTGCCGTTGCAGAAGAAGGCGTTTTGGATCGCTATGGCGTCGAATTGATTGGGGCAAAACTCCCTGCTATCAAGAAGGCTGAGGACCGAGAGCTGTTCAAGGAGGCGATGCAACGGATCGGACTGCCAGTACCACGGAGCGGATTGGCGCGCAATGTGGAGGAACTCATCGCGGTCACAGAGGAAATCGGCTACCCTGTCATCCTGAGGCCAGCTTTTACTCTGGGCGGCGCCGGAGGAGGGGTGGCCTACAATATCGAGGAATTGCAGGAGATCGGTGTGCAGGGATTGAAACTGAGTCCAATCAGTGAGATCCTCGTTGAAGAATCGGTGATTGGCTGGAAAGAGTTTGAACTGGAAGTGATGCGGGATAAAGCCGACAATGTGGTGATCATCTGTTCCATCGAGAATATCGATCCTATGGGGGTCCATACAGGGGATAGTATCACTGTTGCCCCTGCGCAGACACTGACAGACAAAGAGTACCAGTTTATGCGAAATGCGGCCATTCGTATCATACGGGAGATCGGTGTGGACACCGGAGGCTCCAATATCCAGTTCGCCGTGCAACCGGAAACGGGGAAACAGGTTGTGATCGAAATGAACCCTCGCGTCTCCCGAAGTTCCGCGCTTGCATCCAAGGCCACCGGCTTCCCGATTGCAAAGATTGCAGCCAAACTTGCTGTCGGATATACCCTTGACGAGATTCCAAATGACATCACCCGTCAGACTCCCGCCTCATTCGAGCCAACGATTGACTATGTGGTGGTCAAAATTCCCCGTTGGGCATTTGAGAAATTTCCGAATACAGATGTTACCCTGACCACGCAGATGAAATCTGTGGGAGAAGCGATGTCGATTGGGCGCACCTTCAAGGAGGCCCTGCAGAAAGGACTGCGATCGCTGGAAATGGGCTGGACGGGGCTGGATAACCATCCGGTGAGTAAAGGGATGGCGGAGATGAAAGCCCTCCCGGAGGAAGAACTCATCCGGCATCTCACAGTACCAGGTGCAGAACGTATCTTTTTCATGAAGTATGCCCTTAAACAGAGCATGTCCATCGACGATCTCTATCGTCTTACCGGAGTGGATCCGTTTTTTCTCTACAATCTTCAGGAACTGGTGGAGTTTGAGAAGGATCTTATAGAACAGAAGCCCAGCGAAATACGACATCCAGAGTTTGCTTCCCTGCTCCGCCGTGCGAAGCAGTACGGCTTCGGGGATAATCAGATCGCCCATCTGTGGGATCTGGATGAGGAAGATGTGCGGCAATTACGCACGTCGTTGGGAATCAAGGTAACGTTCAAGACGGTGGATACCTGTGCGGCGGAATTTGAAGCGGAGACACCCTACTACTATTCGACCTATGAACAAGAAGATGAAGTATGTTTCAGTAGCAAACGTAAGATCATGATCCTGGGAGGTGGCCCCAACCGTATTGGCCAGGGGATTGAGTTTGATTATTGCTGTGTGCATGCAGCGCTTGCCCTGAAAGAAGATGGTTTCGAGACCATCATGGTCAATAGTAATCCTGAGACAGTGAGTACGGATTACGATATATCGGATCGGTTGTACTTCGAGCCGCTGACGCGTGAAAATGTGTTGAATATCGTTGATCGGGAGCAACCGGATGGTGTGATCGTGCAGTTCGGAGGACAAACCCCGCTCAATCTGGCGGTTCCCCTGCAGGAAGCCGGGGTCAAGATCATCGGCACAAGCCCGGAGGACATCGACCGTGCTGAGGATCGCAAACGCTTCCGGGAGGTGCTTGACCGGGTTGGCCTACGTCAGCCGGCCAACGATACGGCCACTTCTATCGAAGAGGCGAGACGTATTGCTCAGCAACTCGGCTATCCCGTGATGGTGCGCCCATCCTATGTGCTAGGTGGACGTGCTATGGAGATCGTATTCGACGAAATCTCTCTGGAAACCTATATGAAGGAAGCCGTCGCTGCATCAGCGGAGCGTCCGGTGCTGATCGACCGATACCTGGAGGATGCGATTGAAATCGATGTGGATGCGATCTCAGATGGAGATTTGACCGTGATAGGTGGGGTTATGGAGCACATTGAAGAAGCGGGTATCCACTCCGGAGACAGTGCCTGTCTATTACCTCCCAGTACCCTCAGCGATCAGCAGATCCATCAACTCAAGGAATACACCGTTGCACTGGCAAAGCAGCTTAGAGTGGTCGGACTGATGAATGTCCAATATGCGATCAAAAACGAAGAGATCTATGTGCTAGAGGTGAACCCACGCGCTTCACGGACCATCCCCTTTGTCAGTAAGGCGATCGGTGTGCCGCTCGCGAAACTTG
>JAJRTO010000399.1 GCA_024278235.1 Candidatus Poribacteria bacterium | reverse complement strand
TTTTCTTCTATTCTAATCTGCCTGCCCAGGTAATACAAGCGGAAAACGGATCAGGGAGAACACAAAACCACTTTGAATGCCACCATCACGAGTTTTTCAGTGAGTCCCGTAGAGCGTGCAGTTTGCTCGTTTGCCGTAGAGCGTGCAGTTTGCTCGTTTGCCGTAGAGCGTGCCGCCTGCTCGTTTGCCGTAGAGCGTGCCGCCTGCTCGTTTGCCGTAGAGCGTGCAGCCTGCTCGTTCCGATGCGAAACCACCCTGGCCAACAAGCTGGCAGCATGCTTTACTTCTTCTGTAAGTGAAAAATTCGTAGCCATCTCATTTTCTGTCTTGACAGTAAAGATTCTCCGTTGTATAATAATGACTGACGGGTCAGTTATTATCGAATCCCTTGTGAAGGAGCTATTATGGATCCCGAAAGACGCCGCCAAGATATCCTGCAAGCAGCCATTGCTGTTTTCGCACGAAAGGGATATTACACGGCAAAGGTGAGTGACGTCGCTCATGAGGCGGGTATCGCTCATGGAACGGTTTACCTATACTTCAAGAGCAAGGAGGATCTGCTGTTGGCCATCTTCACTGAGAAAATGGGGGAGATGATCGATTATATACAGGAACAGGTTGCTACTGTCATAGGGGCAGAATCTCAACTGAAACGCCTGATACAGGTGCAGATCGAGTTGATTGAAACCTATCCTGAACTCACCGAACTGATCCTTGTTGAGCTAAGGCAGAGCGGGAAATTCCTCCGCAGTGAAGCCATCGATCAGATCCAGAGATATCTGGGAATCATCCAAAGCATCCTGGAAGAGGGCATCGCCGAAAAGGTGTTCTCAGACAGCCTGGACGTGGAAGTCGTTTCGACGATACTCTATGCCGGTATTGAAGGATTAGCGACTCGGTGGATTCTGGAAGGGACACCCTATGCTCTCGGCCAAGCTGCTGACACGGTAACCCGCACTTTCCTCGATGGGATTCGGTCCGCCCGTCTTTCTTGATAACGTGAACTAAACTCAGAGTCGTGTCATTCTTACAAATTGACCGGTCATTCAAGCACTTGTGCTTCTGCTGAACCAAATGACCGGGTTACTTGGAAGGAGTATCTCATGGCTATTCAGATTTCAGACATCAAAGTTGAGCCCAACCCATTGGTAGCTGGTAAGCTTGTAAAGGTCACATGCAAAGTGGAGGCTTCGGAAGGTGTTCAGTCCGTACAGGTTTATGATCCACGTGATTGGATGCTCAAGATGTACGATGATGGAACCCACGGGGATGAAACTGCTGGAGATGGTGTCTATACACTCACAGAAACGGTCCCCTACGATGCCCCTCCAGGCACCTATTATGGTACGGTTATCGTGCGCGATAATCAGAACAACGTAGAGCGCCAGAGCGTCAATTTTCAGGTCTCTTAATGTCGGATTTGCGATGTTGAGTCAATGGGCATGTGGTGGACGATCACAAACAGTGTCTCCAGGTGGCAGAAATCAGTACGGGAAATGATTCGTCAGCACACAGAATTCCGCGTTGGATCGTCTGCTCGCCCATTGGTTCATTCTATTCTTTCTTCTGTTCATCCAGGGAATTCAAGATGTCATCCAGCGCGTCTTGATCAAGTTGCTCTGGGTCCCCATCCAGTTCATCGAGATCCAATTCATCAAGATTCAGTTCTTCATCAAGTACCTCCAACTGATTCAGATCCAGATCCTCCAGTTCTCGCTCAATGGTTTCATCCGGTTGCCCCATTTTTTTCGAGGCTACGTCTGTCCCTCCTTCTCTATCAAGAACATTAGCGAGTTCCTCCACCAGATCGATCTCTTCCTCGATGTCCAGAGTGTCCTCTTCGTGTTCTTCCTCAGGATTGCCGATCTCAGCGAGTATGGCATCCAGGTCGATATCGTCATCGCCCTCAGACTCTTCGTCTTCAGACACCTGTACGGTGCCCAGGTCATGGTTATCTTCGATGTCGCCGATCTCAGCGAGCATGGCATCCAGGTCAATATCGTCATCGCCCTCAGACTCTTCACCCTCGGATATTAGCTCTGTATCTGGCTCTAACTCTGGTTCTAACTCTAGTTCATCATCGGCATCGACCGGTGCAGGTTCTTTATCCACTACCACCGTGGTTTCATACGTTTCTATGTCCCTATTGGGTTCTGTATCGTCAAGATCCAATACTTCTGTATCTATTGAGTCGGTAGCCGGAGATACGACCGAAGTTTCCAGCTTCGAGGCCAATTCATCGCCAAATTGACTGATCAACGCTGAGATTTCCTGATACTTACTGCGTCGGGCTTTATTTGTCTGATCAATGGAAATGTTCAATTCCTCAGCCTGTTTTCGCTTTGCGGCCAGGAGTTTCTCCAGTTCTTCGATTTCCATATTGAGCCTGTCCTGCTGTTCACGTCCGGAACGGTATTGTGTCTCAATCACATCCACTTCCTGAGACAGTTCTAACACGCGTTCTCTGAGTTGGGCAAGTTCTCTCCGTCTTGATATGAGAAGTTGCTTGCGCTGTGTGAGTTGTTCGATCTCCGACTCAATGGTTTCCGCTTCATTTTGCACTTCCTGCATGTATTTGTCATAGATGACATCGATCTGTTGGGTAATGCTCTGTACTGATGCGCTCATGACATCCTCCTTCCACCGAACACTTCCCTGATACAGCAATTTTGATGCCGTGCGGGGAATGCTCCACAGATCCCTGATTTGTGCCATCTGTGCCATCAAGAGCAGGGAAGATTTTTCCTGTATGGAAAAACAGGGCAAACGGGTGTGTTCCGGAGCAAGTTCTTCCATGAGCGGACATCGGCTGAATAGCGGCGTAACAGTATCATAGACGGGAAACTGATGTCTTGACAAGAGGAGCGAGTTCGAGTAAGATGCAGATCAGGAAGTCAACGGCACAATGAACGTGAGGAGGTGACAAATGATGCCATATTACAAGGTCATCGTATGGACCTTTCTCATTCTGGCGATTGTGGGCCTCATCGTTGGAGTTCTGGCTAAGGGCATTGGGTTCCAGATCCTTGAGTTGAAGCCCAGCTCCTA
>JAJRTO010000027.1 GCA_024278235.1 Candidatus Poribacteria bacterium | reverse complement strand
TTACCGACGGCAAGCCGACCGTCGGTGAAACAAGTCTCGAAGGTATCCTTAAAGCGACACACACCCATAATCAAGCGGACATGCGACTGTTCGTATTTGGTGTTGGCTATGCTGTGAACACACATCTGCTCTACCAACTGGCACGAGAGAATCATGGGATCTCCGACTACGTACAGCCGAGCGAGGATATCGAAGTCAAAGTATCTTCCTTTTACACGAAGATCAGTGAACCGGTGCTTGCAGATCCCCGCATCGATTGGGGGACTCTGGCCGTGCAGGATGTGTATCCGAAGAGGCTTCCGGATCTCTTCGTAGGAGGACAGATCGTGCAGTTCGGTCGCTACTCCCTTCCCGGAATGGGAGCCATTCATCTGAAAGGTCAGGTCAACAACATTCCACAGGATTTTGTCTACGATGCCGCGTTACCCGCTCAAGAGAACGCGCATGAGTTCATCCCGCGACTGTGGGCTACCCGGAAAATTGGCTATCTGCTCGACCAGATCCGCCTGAACGGGGAATCACAGGAACTCGTGGATGAGATCGTGACACTGAGCAAACGCTACGGGGTGATAACGCCCTACACCTCTTTCCTGATCACGGAAGATGAGATCATGCCACCACCGGGACACTTCGATCAGGCGTTCGGTGCGGAATCAGGGGAAGCTGCCGTGGATTCCAGTCTGAAGCTTGGTGGACTACGCGATGCCGATACGGCGGGCAGCATCTCTCCAGCGGAGACACTCCGTGTGGTTGGGAACAAGAGCTTTTTCCTCAGGCATGGATTCTGGACGGATAGCGAGTATACGGATCAGCCCACTCTGGATATCGACTACGGCAGCGAGCAGTATTTCGATTTGGTGGTACAGAAGCCGCAACTGGGACGGTACTTTGCCCTCGGAACTCAGGTTATCGTCGTATTGGAAGGTCAGGTATATCGGGTGCTGGACGAACAGCAAACCTCTGCCGCCGATCAGCCGTGGGATACCAACCAGGATGGCATCGTGGACATCTTCGACCTGGTAGCCATCGGCAAACATTGGGGAGAACGCGGCGGTATCGCGGATCTCAATCGGGATGGCATCGTGGATATTGCGGATCTGGTACTCCTGGGTCAGCACTTTGGCGAACGTTATTCCTACCAGGAGTACGCAGCTCCCGTGTTGTCTACTGAAGCGAAACTCACACTGGAGATGCGGGATCTTCCAGACGGTCATAGAGAGGTATTGCTCAACATTCACTCATCAGCACAGATTTCAGGGATCGCCCTCACGATGCGTTCCGATGGAGGACAACTCGTTTCATTGGAGCCGGGCCCCCTCTTTGGTGGTGAATTCCATCGTCTGACCACCCAGCCGGACACGCTGATCGCAACCCATCTTGGCCGCACAGGGAGAAGTGGAAGCGGCACGCTCGTGCGGGCCGTGATCCGTGGCGGGACGCCCGTCATCACCCGTCTGCAGATCGTGGATGACAAACTTCAGGCGGTCGCGGCATCGTTCCACCCGAACCCTTTATTACCACTCAACTCCAGGCTTGGTCAGAACTATCCGAATCCCTGCAACCCGGAAACCTGGATACCCTACCACCTTGCGGAAGAGACCCCAACCGAGCTGGTGATCTACGACGCTCAGGGCAATATCGTTCGGCAGTTTGACCTCGGTGTGCAGCAGCCCGGAGAATACACCTCACGCACAAGGGCAATTTACTGGGATGGACGCAACGAGGCGGGAGAACCGGTCGCCAGTGGAATTTACTTCTATCAACTTGTCACACCACAAGCGTCGGATACACGCCGATTGCTGTTGCGAAAGTAACCGCACCCTCACGTCATGCCGCGCGATTTCAGATACTCGAAGCTCATCCTGGCGGACTCCAGTGGCGGTCTTGTCCAACGGTCTTGTTCGACGACGTACCATTCGACACCGGCCTGGGGAGCAGCCTCAAAGATACCATCCCAATCGAGGATTCCGTGGCCGACTTCAGCAAAAGGGCACTCCTGGTCAGCAGGTGGAGCAGCGAGATCCTTGATGTGCAATCGAGGCAGGCGTCCAGCGTACTTGTGAATGTATGCGACCGGATCCTCACCTCCCACCTGCACCCAATACGTGTCAAGTTCCGCCTGGATGGCGGTGGCCGGGATTGTGGAGAGAAGGTAGTCAAGGCCGCATATACCGTCTACTTTGGACTCCAGCTCGAAGGCGTGGTTGTGATAGAGGATGCGGAGTCCCTGTTCGCTGGCTCTGATACATCCCTCGCTGAGTTGAGACACCACGCTTTTCCAGTCGCCATCGGCTTTTCTCACTTCGCCGATGACCCCGGTCATCAGTGTGTCGATGCCCAATTCACCACAGCGGTCGACGAGTTTCTGCAGATCTCCATGCAGTTCGGCCGGACTTATGCCTCCGCCGATGAGTGTCAGATCACAGTCATCCAGAAGCTCCAGAAACTCCTTGCCGGACATGCCCTGTGGTGTGCCACCTTCAACCCCTTTGTATCCGATCTCTGCGACGGCGCGGATCGTCTCTTTGGGATCTTCAGCCATCTCCTGCCTCACAGTATACAACTGCAGTGCAATTGGAATGCGACTCATGTCAAGAAACCACCTTTCTCAGTTCATCACCATTAGCTCTCCACCAACCGTACAGGATAGAAAGATCTGTTCCTAGCGAGAAGTGTTGAACACCGAGATCCAAATAGTACTTGGCCTGATCGACACTACCGATCTCCGCTCTGGGAGGGACGCCCATCTTGAGGGCAGTCTCGAATACCTTGCGTTCAACTGCTTTGACCTCCGAAGAGTTTCTCTGCCCGGCTCGACCGCTGCTCATCGTATAATCAGCCGGTCCCCACTGAATCATATCGATGCCATCCAGTGACAGAATCTCTTCCAACTGGTCCACGGCGGACTGCTTCTCGATCATGATCACGACGACAATGTCCCGAAGAGCCTGTATGTATTCAGGAGATCCGCCATATCCCATATAGGCAAAGCGGCGGGCTCCCACCCCATAGAGGCCCCCATCCTCGGGAGTATCGGGTCGAACGATGCGTATGCATTCTTCCACGTCCTCCACAGATCGGCAATCGGCGAAAAGCACGCTCTGGAAACCTGCGCCAATCCCACGCTGAGCGAGAAAACCTCTCGGTTCCTGGTCGATCTTAATCATCGACGACATATCGAACAATTCAGCGGCCCGGCAAAAATTGTCGAGGGAATACAGATCAAAGGGCGCGTACTCTGCCAGGAATTCAACATAATCGTACATGCCGGTATGACCGATGGCCTCCACCACAGACGGCCAGGTGCTGTTGACTCGGGTTCCAATGGATGGTTGGCCAGTGTTCAGCAGTTCACGAAGTTTGTTTGGTCTCATTTTGTTTCCCTTTCAATGGTTGTTGGTAGATTCAAAAAGCCCCTACAGTACTCAACGTAAGATTCCAATATACCAGTGCCACACAGGTTCCCCGAATTGTATCGCCAGGAGCGAACCCACGGCGAGGAAGGGACCGAAGGGGATGATGCGTTCTTCGGCGCCTTTCGCCCGCGCCAGGATCACGGCTCCACCCGCAATGGCTCCGGCGAATGCTCCAACGATGAGGATGATCAGCAGTTGACGCGCAATAAATAGGGTTTCGTTCAGAATACCTATCCGGGATACCGGCCACCATGCCAGATACATCCCCATCATCGCCATCAGCTTGATGTCACCACCCCCCATTGCTTCCTTGCGGAACACTAACTCCCCAAGCATCGCGATGAGCAGCAAGAAGATCCCGCCGAGAAGCAAACCGATCACACCATACACGAGTGACACGGCTTCCCGGTCTGCCATCAATACTTCGACGCCAGCCAACACAGGAGCAATGATGATCCCACAGAGGATGATCTTGTTAGGGATCAGATAATGATGCAGATCGATGACCGATAGCGTGATCAACAGGCACACATACACGAATAGGGCCAGACCTGTGACGGTGAGCCCATATTGCCAGACCGACCAGAAAGCAGCCAGTCCCGTGAGGAATTCCACGATAGGGTACTGGATGTCAATGGAAGCCCCGCAACGACGACATTTACCTTTTAACAACAGGTAGCTCAGTACAGGGATATTATCGTAGGGAGCTATAGGTTCCTGGCACTGGGGGCAGAAAGAACGTCTGGGACGAAAGATCGATGCGTCCGGCAGCGGAATGCGATAAATGCATACATTCAGGAAACTTCCGACCATCAGGCCAAAGATGGATGCGAGGATGAGGACTACCACCAGCTTGCTCCTTCCTTATAGACAGCACTGATCTCTGCGACCTGACCCAGACGGTATTTCTCCGGAACACCCTGGACAGAAGATGGAATCGCCACTTTGAACTTGTCTGTGAGAAGTATATAATCACCTCCCCAGGGCGTTTTGGGTATGGATTCGAGGTATGGGCCACGCCATCCTGTGACTTGAGGGTTCTGCATGAGTTGCTCAAATCTCTGAGGGAATTCGCCCGTATCCCGGGCATACTTACGGCACGCCTCGGCCAGCATCTGGGTGTCTATGACTGCCTGAGAAACTCGACGATACTCTAACCATTTGGGAATCGAGAACACACCTATCACGGTTACGATCGCCACACAGATGATCCACTGAATGAGTGTGAGCCCGCGCTCTGACAAAACGATCTGAACGGTCGCGGCTGGCTGACAGGAATCCCTGTAGGGGATGTGCGAGTCGTCGTTGCGGGTGGTTCGTGATGCGTGGTCTGTCGTTGGTTGCACGATACCCACGCTATGGCGATGATATGCGAAGTGGTTGAATTCCATGTTTTCTGAGCTTCTTATAGAAGTTACTCCTTTCGATCTGCAACTGGCGTGCAGTCTGACTCACATTCCAGTTATTCGCTTCGAGAGCCTTACGAATGGCTTCCGCCTCAGCCTGCTCCACGGCCTCCTTCAACGAGAGGTTCTCCGGGACCGAAAAAGAAGCGATGGTTTCCCGGCCACCGAGCGCGGCATCCACATCATCCACCCGAATGACCTCATCCTCAACCATGATCATCAGGCGTTCGACAATGTTCCGTAATTCCCGTACATTGCCGGGCCAGTCGTGCATCCGGAGTCGCCGGAGAGCTGCGCTGTCGAAGCCTCTCGGTGCAAGAGCATTTTCCTGTTGGAGTATCCTGGCAAAATGACGGACCAACAGTGAAATGTCGCCTTTGCGCTCACGCAGTGCAGGAACATGGATCGGGATCACATTGAGGCGATAGTAGAGGTCTTCGCGGAAACGCCCTTCTTCGATCTCCTGCTCCAGCTCCTTGTTGGATGCCGCAATGACGCGGACATCGACACGGATCACACGCGTACTCCCCACTCGCTCTAATTCGCCTTCCTGTAGCGCACGTAAGACTTTGGCCTGGGCCCTCGGACTCATGTCGGCAACTTCATCGAGGAAAAGCGTTCCACCATCTGCGATCTCAAATTTCCCCCGCCGTTGGTTGGTCGCCCCGGTGAAAGCCCCCCGTTCATGCCCGAACAGTTCACTCTCGATCAACTCCTCTGGAATGGCGGCACAATTGAGCTTCACGAACGGTTTTTCTTTCCGGCGACTCAAACGATGGATAGCGCGCGCTGCGAGTTCTTTTCCCGTCCCATTTTCACCGGTGATGAGAACCCGTCCTTCGCTGGGACCAGCACGCTGGATTCGAGCGTAAAGCTGCTGCATCACAGGTGTCTCACCCACCATATCGAAATGGGCCTCCACCTGTTTGCGCAAGTCCGCGTTCTCGCTACGCAGACGCGCCAGATCGAGATAGGGTTCAATCGCTTCCAGGATTTCCGTGACACCTGCCGGCTTGACGATATAACGACGTGCGCCGAGTTCCATCGTCTGGACCGCAGTCTCGATGCTATCCTGCGCCGACATCATGATGACGATGACTTCTGGATAGCGTTGTCGAATCTCTTTGAGCAGTTCGACCCCATCCATACCAGGCATGCGAATATCCAATAAGATGAGATCCACATGTTTCTGGGACAGTATTTCCAATGCAGCCGTACCATCCAAAGCGGTCAGCGCGTGGTGGCCTTCCAATCGCAATGTGCGACTGAGTTCTGTTACGATGTTCTTCTCATCATCAACGACAAGGATGCTATTCATGCGATACTACCGTTCACAGTTGATCATCCGCCGGGCAGACAAACAGTTATTGTGGTTCCCCCACCAAGTTCACTCTGAATATCCACTTGCCCCCGGTGCTCCATAATGATGCGCTCCACAATAGCCATACCGAGCCCCGTGCCTTTCTCTTTTGTCGTATAGTAAGGCGTGAACAAATTCGCCTGAACCTCTTCGGACATACCGATACCTGTGTCCTGGAACTGCATACAAACCCAACGCTGATTCCGATCTCCCTGTTTCACTTTCCCGGGATCCCTGCCCCTGATCTGCCCATCTCTTTCTTTTCCATTCTTGTTTTCGTTTTCATTCTTATCCACAGAGAACGTCCGCACCGTGAGAACACCCGCCTCCGGCATCGCCTCGATAGCATTCTTGACAAGGTTCTGGCACACCTGTCCCACCTGCTGAGGATCTGCTTCAATCGTTGGAAGATCCGCATCGAGTTCTTGTCGGATGGTAACGTTTTCAGACAGCCCTGAGTACAATATCAGGGCCTGTTCGACGACTTCGTTCAACTGACAGGGCTGTTTTTCCGGGGCTGGCAACCGTGCGAACTGGCCGAATTCATCCACAATGTGCCGGAGCCTGGTGACTTCCTCCAATACAGTCTGTGTACATTCTTCAAAGATCTCCGCAAATAGCTCAGGTCTTCGTTGGAAACTCCGCCGCAGGTTCTCCACTGAAAGCTGTATCGGAAACAGTGGGTTTTTGATTTCGTGGGCCACCATACGTGCCATATCTCTCCAGGCCGCGATCCGCTCAGCCCTTACGAGTTCCGCCTGTAGCGTCCGGAGATCGGTGACCATCTGGTTAAATTGTGCCGTCAATAGCCCAATCTCATCTCTGGAACTCGCATCGACATGGACATCCAGGTTTCCTTCAGCAAGTTGCCTGGCTCCCTCGGAGAGCCGCCTCAACGGCCGTGTCATTCCACGAGCCACCAGATATCCCGAACCGTAGACCGCTATGATACTGAAAAACAACAGTATCAGAAGTGTTATACGCAACTGATGGCGTTGGCTGTCCAGATGATCCCGCCGGACGGCCACGATGATACTCCCAAGGGAGTCGCTCAGTGGAAGGGAAATCGTACGATAACTCTTTGTGCCAAGTTCCAGGTTATCCGAACTCAGGAGCGCGGCTTGCTGAACAGCGCTCAGGGTGACACCTTGCAGGGGGCGGATGGAACGTTCCCCCTCTTTTAGGAACATCAGGGAACGCCCCGGAGGTACAAATGTCTCAAGCGAAGTGTGAAGGAGGTATCCCCCTGTGACAAAGCCAAACTGTTGCGTGCCACTCTGGATGGGCAGTGTCTGTGCAATCGCAAGTCTCCCATCCCATAGGATCAGCGTCGGTTGTTCCAGCGTTCTGTATTCACTGCGCAGACCTTCGCGGGAATTCACACTGCTGTATAAGATGGTCCCTGTGGTGTCCCCATATTCCAGCAGATCCAGATCCGTTTCCGGGCGAACCGTTGGACGTTCATTTCGGACAGCGTGCAGCACATCACGATCTTCCTTCGCCACACGTTCCAAAGGAGCTTTCAGTTGCCGGCCTAACTGCTTGTAAGAGATCTTCATCCAGGTTCGGATATCCTCAGCCGTGTCGGCAACTTGCTGGTCATAAGCCTTCTGTATCTGTCGGTCGATCAACCATAGCGCGCTTATCAGTACCAACACCAATAAGGTTCCAAAGGCAAGTGTGAGCTTGGTACGAAGGCTGTTCATCTGTGTGCTATCTCGCGAACCACAGAGATTCCCATGCGGGTCGCCCTCCGGTGAGATGCCAACCGCGTAGGCTATCCGACACTTGAACCTTTAGGGCATCCCGATAGAGGATCAGGAGTGGATGGACCCCCGGCCCCGGCTCTATCTGTCCCAGTAGATCCCCGCTGAATTCGATTGGCAGGAGATACAGATCGGACGCACTGTCTCCACTGTCCATAACCAGGCGCGAACGGATGCCGGCATCTGTGGGACCTCTTTCGATCCGGCGCGCAACGGCAGTCCCCGAACGCCCTGGCAACGGTGCAAAGGCCAGGCTATGGAGACCTGCTTCATCCCCATCGGCAAGACGCACCATCCGATAGGCTTTGAAGGGGCGATAAGGTTGCCAGGCCGGATGGTTCTCCACCTTTTCTCCCAGAAAGCGCATCTGCGCCGGCGATGCGATCTGACGAAGTCGCAACAATGCCTCCACATCAATCGCATATCGTATCGCCCGATACCAGTTGGACTGGCTGGATGCCGTGGGGGAGATTTCCAGGCAGATATGGAGAGGGACGTCCCGACCGGATTCCGTATCCCAAAGCATCTGGCGGGTTCCCACCTCAAAATCGAAAGCGGCACGAGCACGCCGCGTCTCCGGGTAATAAACGAGATCTATCGCATCCAGGTAGGATCTTCCCCAGCGATAGGCATCCCATCTTCCTAACCGAATATTGTCTGTGTTCCACTCGATGATCTCAAAGGGTCCCGTACCCATCCAGGCCCCTGATTCCTGCCGTGCTATCCATGCGGCTGGTTGCGCAAGCGCCTCAGGAAATACAGGACAGGGTTCTGATAATTCAACTTCGAGCCGAGCGTCTGTCAGAGTCCGTATCCCACTCACATGCTGTGCTTCGCCACTGAGGAACTCTTCAGCACCCGCAATGCACCATAAAGGCCAGGTCAAAACCCGTGCTCCTCGAAGCCGAAGTGTATATTCCCACGCCTGACGAATATCCGCTGTCGTTACCGGCTGTCCATCGTGGAACGTGACATCGAGTGCAAGCTGGAATCGCCATGTACGAGAGTCCTCTGTGTACCAATCTGTGGCGACACCAGGTATGACCTCGCCATCTGCATCGAGGCGGGTGAGTCCTTCGAAGCAAGCGGATGCGAACGCACGCGTGTGGAACGATTCAGGCACAGGAAAAGGGGATGGGGCATGAAGCTCAAATGCGCCACAACTCAGCTTACCACCATATTCGGGTGTGGGGGCGGCGTTCAGAACCAGCATGGAAGACGCAAGAAACAAGACACCAGAAACGTAGCGAGCTTGATATCGACCCAGGGCGATCACAAGGATCGCACCTGCCTTGAAGGCGTGTGCTTTTTCCTGAAAATAGGTCATTCAGTCTGCCGAGTTTCCACGCATCACCATTGAATCGGATCAACCATCGTCCCTGGACTTGCAACAGCGGAATCCAACCGTTGTATCCGTGTAAATCACGTTAAAGAAAAGGCGGGTGGTGCAACGTGATTGGTAGCCTACGCTTTGCCAGAACCCGCCGCGTATGGCGCGCTCTTCCACAGATTCGCCCAATGTCCATTCCTGCACATTGCCGCTCATATCTGCAACGCCATATCCGCTCACACAGCCCGTTGCTCCAATGGGCCCAGGCCCGTCCCCCCATTCTCTCCCTGTGCGACAACGCTCTGATTGGTAGGTTTGGCCATAAGGATACAGCCAATTTTCAGGACCACGGCAGGCTTTCTCCCATTCCCGTTCTGTGCAGAGACGCTTACCAACCATGGCACATTTCTCTTTGGCTTCATACCACGTGATATTCACCAGCGGTTTCTCACCGATCACATTGGGGTACTCATACTTATCGATCCAGTAGGCAGCCGTTGTCACTGGGCGTGCAGGGGCTTCCAGCTCATTCCCATCATCCGTACCGATGGTAAACACCCCTGCCGGGATAGCCACCATATTCGTCTCCGTAAAAGGCTTGGTGGGAATCGGCTTCTTCTGTTCGCCGCGACAAGTAACCAGAAGAAGGGATAGACCAAGCATTAGGAAATAGATAGGTTTTCTCATGGCACATCCTCCAAACCTGAGCATCCGATGCTGCTGGTCAATCCATTTCTTCTTCGGTTGCGGGGGTTGCCTCATTTGCTACACACAAGATGACATCCAGAACTTCTGAGATCTCGGGATCGATCTGATCATCTGGTACGTACGAGACGAGGGTGTGGTAGTTTGTTTTTCTCATGAGGTTAGAAGAGTTGAGCTTTCTGAAAAAGACTTCGAAAAGTCGATCGAGAAACTCATCACTCACCTTGGCATCAGGTGTCCAGGGTGAATCTCTACCAAGAGTCTCCAGCGCTTGTTCTATGTCAGAGATCGTTTCCCTCATGTTATCTTCCCATGCGGCAGCGAACAATGACACCTCGGTCTGGGGCTCGCCAGCTCTTCTTGCCCACGCGATCAGCGTTTCTTTCTGACACAGGTAGTTCTCAATCTCACGTCGCTTCCACGTGTATTCCCTCAACTTAGGCGAATCCTGAAGTGGCTGACTGATTCTGTCAAAGAGTGCGAAGCCAACCAGATCGGGTTTCGCCTCCTGCAAACCATAGAAGTGTCTGCGAGCTTTTCTTGGTAGATTTTCAACATAGCAGACGAAAGGACGTTCTAACACACGGCGTGCTGGATGATCCAATTTCTCCGCGAACGCTTGTAAGATCGCTAAATCAGTCGAACCTTCGAGATAAAGTACCCATCCCACTTGTTCAGCCTGATAGTATTGCTCGAAACCAATATCCTTGAGGGATTTCAAAAGCTGGCTGCCGCGATCGTCAATTCGGTGTGGCCTACCGAGAAATGCTACGACGACATCCCTGTTCGCAGCTTCATTCAGGATCACTTCAGAATGACTTGCGGCAATAATTTGACTGTTCTGCTTGATAGCCAATTCTGTGAGGATTTGATAAATTTGCCGTTGCCGAAGGATTTCAAGATGCGCATCCGGTTCATCAAGCAGAAGCACAGCCCCCGGATTCGCCGCAAGATAAACGAGCAGAAGCAGCGTTTGTTGAAGCCCTCGGCCTGATGAAGAGAGATCCAAACGTACCCCTGATCGATCTCGATAAGTCATCTCGATTTCTCCACGTTCCGAGATGTAAACTGGTTCTTCAAGCTGAACACCAAACAGTTCCTGGATTTGACCGCAGATCGCTTGCCATAGTTCTTCATCCTCTGTCAGGATTTGATAACAAAGATTGCGAAGCACCTCAGCAGTGCGCCCTTCTCCAATCCGAACATTGATCGCACCTGGATCCAACCGAGTTTCGTTCGCTGCAAGCCCTGACATCGGTGGGAGGAGAGCAACTTGAATGTTAGCAGCTTCATCGGGGATGGGCATACGATCCGGATTTTTTCCTTCGGCCAAACGAAGCGGACGGCAGTAGAAGGACTCGTCGTTAGCATAATCGAACTCGAGACCACACTCCCACATTTCTCTTTGAGTCACGCCTTCAACAAGAATCTCTACTCGAATGTTCTGGGTCTGTTGCCGACCTTCGATCCTTCGCACGTCACGCACACGCAAATTTCGCCAAAGCAAGTTAGCATTCGGAACTGGAACTGAAATCAGATCGCGCCGATTGATGGCCACCCCTGGACGCTTTTCCGGTCTTGTCCTTCCCTTGCGCTTTTCATTCCAGCGTTTGAGACCTATATCCCAGAGGGCAAGAGCTTGAAGTGCAGTTGTTTTGCCAGAATCGTTTGGACCAATAAAAACAACCGGGTTGCCGAGTTCGATCTCAACATTTCTGAAGCCCTTAAAATTTCGGCATACCAGTTTTGTTAACATGACATCCTCTGAATAGACCTTTCTCAATAAAATTATCCCGTAAGGAGAACGGTAACTGAGCATTATTCTAGCAGGCATCGATTGCCTTGTCAAGCTGATGAAAAAAGGAGATCAAGCCTGGGGAATTTCTATCTTGTGAGGTTTGGCATTGACAGAAAATGAGGGGTGGAGTATACTACCACGGCTGATGAAACAACCTGAAATCAGCCGTTAGAGCAAGAGTAGAAAGACTTCTGATACGTGCCGCCGCTGATCGTTGAGTTCTTCATGCCAGGCATCGATGAGTTCGGTGGCGTAGATTGGAATTCGGATGAAGCTAGGGCGTATGAACAACCCTGCCAAGGACGTGTTGCGTGAGATTATGTGGATCGGTGAGCACAAGTTTGATTTCGTTGACCTGACACTAGAACCTCCTCAGGCTCAGAGCGAAGATATTGATGTGGAAACCGTTCGCGATCTACTGGAATTCTATCATCTGGAAGCTATCGGTCACACTGCTTACTACCTTCCTTATGCCTCACCTTATAAAAGCATTGCCCAGGTAGCGATGCGCGAGTTGGAGTTCTGTATGCAGGTGTTTGACCAACTCGACATCCACCTCATGAACGTCCATCCCGACGAAGGTTGCGTTGCCATTTTCGGACATGGTCGCGCTCTGGATCGCAATATCAAGTCCCTCAAAACCATTGTCAAAGAAGCGGAACGCTATGGGATCCAGGTCATGCTCGAAACGAGTATCCGCCTATTCAACTCGGTAGAGGATCTGGACAAAGTGTTCACATCCATCCCGGAACTTAGTTTACATATCGATGTCGGACATGCGAACCTGAACTCCGGTACGAACCGAACGCCCGACTATTTACGCTGTTTTAGAGATCGTCTGACTCATGTGCATTTGTCAGACAATATGGGAGGGCTCAACGATCTGCATCTCCCTCTGGGAGCCGGTCTGATACGTTGGCAGCGAGTTGTTGAGTGGTTCCAGCAGATCGGCTACGATGAGCGTTTCACACTGGAAGTGTTCTCGCGTGATCAGCGGTATCTCTTGCAGAGCCGGGAGATGTTTGTACAACTGTGGAATGATGCGCTGGAAAAAACCCCATAGATAGAGGTCGCCAGCCATCAGTTTTCCAGTTCGATCTCCTGCTGAGCGACATACCATGTTACCAGTCTACCTCAGAGGATTGAGAGGCTGCCATGACCACGATCTTCACAGGAATCAGTTGTTCCGGCCGTAAAGAATTGATGCATGACTTTCAGCAACTCTGTCATGGACGGGGAATGGATGTCCGTTTCTTCAATGTCGGTGATATGATGAAACAAACAGCGGCGGAGGCTGGTATCGAGTTCACAGAGAAAGTGTTGGATTCGGACCAACCAGTACTCGCACTTGCAAGACGTGCCGCACTGTACGAGATCGCCAATCTGGCTCAAACCAATGAGCATGCCATGATTGGCATTCACGTCTGCTTCCGGTGGAGGGGCATCCTGATCGAGGGATGTTCGTACCGGGATATGCTCCAACTTCCAGCCGACATGTTCATCAATGTGATAGACAATCTCCAGGATATCATCCATCGCATGGAGAACAACCCTCAGTGGTCCGGCATGCAGCAAGATGAGATCAATGTCTGGTTGGATGAAGAAGAATTCCTTACGAAGCAGTTAGCGGCTCTCTGCAACAAACCTTATTATGTGGTGTCACGGCATCTCAGTTTGGAACACCTGTACGATCTGCTATTCACCCCCCACAAGAAAAAGCTCTACCTGAGTTATCCGATCACGCTACTTCAGGAAATACCAGAGCAAATCCGGGAGATCCGTGATTTCGGCGCTGAACTCGCCAAAGATTTCATCGTGTTCGATCCCCTCGATATCAAGGATATGGAGTTGGCAAAAAGCCTGGAGGTTCTTGACGCGCCCGCAACGCTGGATGAACTGGATCGGGTGACCATCGACCGGATCAAGACGCGCACGATTTCGAGAGATTACCAGTTTATACGCCAGAGCGATTTTGTCGTCGTGGTTTATCCGACGGATAAATTGTCTCCGGGGGTGCTCAGTGAGATGAACTTCGCCTCTCGATATAACAAACCAGTTTATGCCGTCTACGCACATGAGCGGAGTCCTTTCTTTGAGAATCTGTGTGAGCAAATCTTTGATACCCCTGCCCAGATCACGGACTTTTTGAGAAGAACCTACTAACTGTAATTTACTTGGCCTTTTGCACATGGGGCAAGAATTTTACTGATAAGGCACTCATTGGTAAGATACGGATGCATCTTCCGACCATTCCCTCTCGTATCTGCATTTTTGGCGCGGGCACATTCGGATTTGTGATGGCCCGTCATCTGGGGAAGCAGTTTGTGCCCCATCCAGAAACCCGGATCTATCTTTATGGGCGAAACCCCGCATCGATGCAACAGATCCACGAGACACGGAATCATCCAGTCCACTTTCCGGATATATCGCTACCGCCTAATATCAGCGCAACATCCGACATCCAGGAAGCTCTGGCGGATCTCGATCTCCTGGTAATGGCGGTGCCAGCGCAGGCTGTGAGGGAGGCTGTCTGTGAGATTGCTCGCCATACACGCCCACCGATCATCATCTTGAACACGGCAAAAGGGCTGGAACTTTCGACCCATTTGCGTCTTACCCGGGTCATTCATCAGAGTTTACATTGGCCCCGTGAAGATTATGCTGTCGCCGTGTTTTCGGGCGGCACGATTGCATCAGAGATGATCCTGGACGCAGCACTGGGCGCTGAAATCGCATGTGAAAACG
>JAJRTO010000398.1 GCA_024278235.1 Candidatus Poribacteria bacterium | reverse complement strand
CGCAGAATCTATGAATTCCGGGGGCCGACCGTCATGAGGACCATCGCCGTCTATATGAATGGCTATGAACATTGTATTACCTCTGAGAATCCTCATCTGAGTGGTGCCAAAAGCGAGTTTTTCAAAAAGCACATCCAGAACTCTATTCCTCTGATCAAAACGGCCATTGAATTCGCTCCTACTGTTAAGGTGAAGCAGGAAATGCTGGACCTGCGTCTTCGTTATGTGGACTTGTTTGGGCCTCTACGTAAATCTCAGCTATTTCTAGCTGATCGGATCTTAAAACTCGCAGAAGAGGAGATGGTACGGCGTGAGAAAGAAGGTTACTCAACACTCAGAGATATCCCTCTCAAGCGATATACTTATCATGGTGCCTAGGAATAGATGAGAGATGGGCTGGACCTGAACAGATAGCAAGTTCGCAACTATAATAATGCTCACTTGACGCTCAAAGGAGTTGATAATGGCGCAACGGGAACGAGAAGAGATCTTCAAGGATCTTCTTTCTATTTTGAATGATTTGTTGGAAGACTGGGAATATTCAGGCGAGATCACCATGGAAACTTCAATGATGAACGACCTGGAGTTCGAGTCGATTGATGCTGTTGCTCTTGGCGAAGCTCTTGAGATGCACTATCAGCAAACTTTACCATTCGCAGAATTTTTGACAGATCTAGGCGAGAGGGGAATCAAGGACTTTTTCGTCTCCGATCTGGTTGAGTTTCTCCATCGGAATGTGGAGAAGAAAACATGAATTCGTTCGGAAAAAATACGGTCCTCATCGGATTAGATGGTGGAAGCTTCACCATCCTGGATCGTATGATGGACAACGGTACGATGCCATATCTGAAGAGTATGGTCGAGTCTAGCGCGCGAGGGGAACTTCTGTCTGTGATCCCTCCTTTGACACCTCCCGGATGGACATCGATGATTACCGGGCGCAGTCCGGGATACCATGGCATCACCAACTTCATGCAACGTCGGGAACCGGATTCTCAGCTCCTGAACATGATATCTTCGCGGGATCTTGCGTGTGAGACACTCTACTCAATCGTCAATCATCACGGCAAGCGTGCAGGAAGTCTCAACTTCCCCGCGATGAGTCCGGCCCCACAGATTGATGGCTATGTTTTACCTGGATGGGTTAGCTGGCGTTGGCTACGAAGAAATAGCCATCCCAAGGGTCTCCTTGATCGATTGAAACAAATTCCGGAGCTGGATCTGAAAACGCTGGCAGTGAAATTCGAGGAAGAGGGTAAAGCGGTTGTCGGCTGCGAACAGGGAGAATATGATGAGTGGATTCGGCTTCACATCAGGCGCGAGGATCAGTGGTTCCGAGTTCTCACCTATCTCATGAAGACGGATCCATGTGATCTTACTACAGTGGTCTTCGATGGCGTCGATCGGTTACAACATCTATGCTGGCGTTTCCTCGATCCTGCTTATATCCCTGAGACTCTCTCATCCTGGGAACAGCATGTGCTCGATCTCTGTCATGAATATTATCGAAATCTGGATCGTTTTATTTCAGAGATAGTCGCTCTGGCGGGATCGGAAGCAACCATTCTGATTGCATCGGATCATGGATTTGCTGATAGTGTGGAGATCCTCTACATCAATACCTGGCTCGAGCAGGAGGGCCTTCTACGCTGGAAGAGTGGTGTGGATCGCACCGATGAATACATCAACGACAGCGGCCCAAATATGACACTCAATGCGATTGACTGGGAGCATACAAAAGCCTATGCATCAACGCTATCGAGCAACGGCATCTTCATCCAGGTCGCAGGGAAACCAGGTCTGAATGGTGTTCCTCCAGAAGAATACGAAGACTTCCGCCAGAAGTTGATTGCCGCATTGCGAGAACGGTGCGTGGATCCTGCGACAGGCGAACCTCTGATCACCAATATCTGGACGAGAGAGGTCGCCTTCGAGGGCCCCCGGATGCCACTTGCTCCCGATCTAACCCTTGCACTCCGTGACAGCGGTTTTATCTCCATCAGGGCAGCGGATACCTACCTGCAACCCCGGGAAACAGTGTTTGGCACCCATGCTCCGGAGGGGATTTTCATTGCTATGGGTCCAGAAATTCAACAAGGTGTATCATTACCGAAACTTTCCATCCTGGATGTCGCTCCCACGATACTGCATTCGCTGGATCTTCCCATCCCGGAGGATCTTGAGGGAAAAGTGCCCGAAGATCTCTTCGAGCCTGCATTCATGCGCTCACATCCCGTACGCTACGGTGAGCCCACTCGTCCGGTGTCATATGCCTGGTCAACGCATCTGTCACCGGAAGAGCAATCGCCCGCGAGTGAAGCAGATGATGAAGAGGAAGTCATGATACGTCTGAGAGCCCTGGGTTACATCGAGTAGATCTTTTCGGAGGAGAACATGCCAAGAGCCACCATCAACGGAATCCAGATGCATTATCAGCAGAAGGGAGATGGGCCAGACGTGGTATTGGTCCACGGGATCACAAGTAGTCTCGCCATGTGGTATATGTATGTGTTGCCAGGCCTGGCCGACGGTTTCCGGGTTACCATCTATGATCTGCGGGGACATGGCCGTAGCGGGTTAACCCCAACGGGTTACACTTCAGCCGAGATGGCTGAGGATCTCCACGCGCTCCTGGATCATCTGGACATTGAGAAGGCTTCCCTCGTTGGTCACAGCTTTGGAGGTTCCGTTATCCTCCACTACGCAGTGATGCATCCGGAGCGAGTGCATGCATTGATGCCGCTCGATGTCAGTGTTCAATCCTTGCGCCATCTGCGAAGACTGGAAGACTGGCCCGGTTGGACGCTCTGGCAAGAGCAGCTTGCCAAGTACGGCATCAGTGCCGATAAGTTTCGCGATGATCCTGAGCGCGTCATCCGTAAGAGCTTTGAAATACCTGTACAGTTTGGACTGAGGAAAGGCGAGCAACGTAGCACGAAACGGTTGTTGAGGCTATTGAATGAAACAACCGTTGTGAGAGATTTCCGGGACCCTGCGGAGTTGACTCCCGAAAGGCTCAAAGAAATACAAGCACCAACTCTGCTGGTGTACGGTGAAACTTCGCCCTATCTGAAGATCGGTGATTATTTGCAGGAGAATCTCCCTAACTGCGCGGTTTATACACTCAGAGAAGCGGGGCACATGTATATCATCCAGAAATCGAATGCCTTTCTTGAACTGCTCAATGGCTTCCTGAAAGATCCTGAGGAGTATGTCCGCGCCTGCAATGCGTCAAAAGGAGAGAAACCTATGAAGAGATTCAAGAGTGTCATTCGTTTCAAGTTGGAGCCTGATGCAGATGCGAATGCATTTGCAGATCAAATCAAGGCCCTCGCATCCGAGGGGAAGAGCAAACTCGCAGAACATGGGCTCCTGGACATCATTATCTGGCAGCCAGGTGAGACCAATGACTCTGAGTATGACCTCGATGTGGAGTTCGTGTGGCAAAGTAAGGAACATCGAGAAAAACTACGGGAAGCAGGGGGTGGCGGAGGAGCCGGTATGCAGAGCCTGCTGGCCATTATCCAAAACCCTGCTGTGTCGGAACGTTCATGGGATCAGTACGTAGAACGCTAATGAATGAGATGTACCCTCTGTTAATACCACCAAAGTACGGCTAATGCCATCAGAGCATGGCTTATGAATAGGTTAAGTATGAAAGGAACCAAAAGCAAGATTCTCCTTGTGAATCCAGGTGTAGACAGTGAAGTGGAAGCCTTCCGCGACTTCTTCACCCCGATGTTATCCTTCTGGGATAAAAGGGCCTATATGACACCTTTGCCCCTTGCGACCCTGGCCGCGTTGACGCCTGACGAATTCGAGGTGGACATCTGGGATGAGCCTGTACATGGTTACGTTGATGAGACGATGGACTGGGAAGAGTATGGATTGGTTGGCGTAACGGGGTTTATCGCGCATATCAGTGGGGCAAAGCGAGTGGGCCGTTTCTTCAAGGAGCGTGGAATACCGGTGGTTGCAGGCGGAGCCGGGGTTTCAGCATCGCCGGAACTCTACCGGGATGATTTTGACGCCCTGTTTATTGGTGAATCAGAATACCTGTGGCCACAATTTCTATCCGATTGGCAGAAAGGTGTCTTTCGGAACACGTATCAACAGATCCACAGACCGAGTATGGATGAAATACCACTGCCATGTTGGGATAGTATCGCAGGTGACATGCAATATTATCTCACAGGTGGAGTCCAAACAGCTCGTGGTTGCCCTTTTGACTGCGAGTTTTGCCAGGTAGCCTACCTCAATGGTCGTCGTGTCCGCCTCAAACCGATTGAGCAAGTTATCGAAGAAATATGCGTTCTGGAGCGTCTTGGGGTGAAGAGTATCATGTTCTGCGACGACAATTTTGTGGCGAACCACCGATACACGAAAGACCTCCTTCGCGAACTGATCCCTGTCAATAATGCATTTGAAGTGCCGTTGAGTTACCATACAGAACTGTCTCTCGATCTTGCAAAAGACGATGAACTCCTTCAACTCATGCAGGATGTGAATTTTGGTTCTGTCTGCATTGGCCTGGAAACGCCTAACAAGGAATCGTTGAAAGAGACCAACAAACCTCAGAACTACAAGACAGATATCGTGGAGGCTGTCCACAAAATCCTCTCATATGGATTGGGAGTACGGGCCGGGCTTATCGTTGGTTTTGATAGTGATGATCAAAGTATCTTCGACAGACAGTTCGAGTTTATCCAGGAGACCTGCATTCATGGCCCTGTTATCAATATGATCAAGGCGTGTACGGGTACCAGGCTCTGGTCACGTCTGCACAAAGACAGACGGCTCATTGACGAGGAACATCTGATCTTGACCAACGAAGCCGAGGACTGCAAATATACGGCTGAGTATCTGTTTGCCCACACGAACATCATTCCCAAGCAGATGACGCGCGTGGAACTCATGACAGGATTCAAGTCCCTGCTAGAGCGTGTACATGACTGGGAGAGTTTCGCGCAGCGTGTGAGAGGGTTCATCACGCTTTCCAAGCAACGTGTCAATGCTGATACCCAGACGAAAGCCATAGCCGTAACTGAAGCTCAGCGCAGAGATATTCTGCAACGCGTTTTCAAAGCCACCCAGGGGATGGATGAAAAGGGTCGGTTTACGATTTTGAGCTTGCTCTCCTATACCCGTACAGAGGCACCCTTTTTACTCGGTACGGTATTACGGTTTATCCTCTATCATCTCGGTACGGCGAGAGTCTCCAGGGAAGTACGGGCTTCGCTGGACAAGCAGATCGAGCGAGAAAAGGCCATTCCCGATCTGGAACCCTACGTTGATAAGCGACCGGTCCTTGTGCCCGAAGCATTTGAGCGAGTATACGACGAAACCTTCCCTGAGATTTATCAGCGAGCCCGGGAAGGGCTTACGGATCCAGCCCTCGTTCCAACCGTGCTCACGGAAGTCTACACTGATTTTTTGATCCACGGAGGGGATGATCCGGCAGGACTTGCGAATCCTTACCTCACGGTTCTGTATGAGATTGCTGACCGGATGGTTGCCGTAAAGAATCGGACAGGTCGGCAAGGGATGGTTGTTCTGGATGGGACCGCGCTCGACTCCAATGAGGTAAGACGCCAACTCCGGTTCGAAGTGCTATGTTTTGTAGAGCGCAACATGCGCGAGTTTCGCTATTCCGGTGTGAATGAAGAACTGCTGCTGAGCGGTTGACCCTTTTGCGCGGAGAGGAAATCTGATATGCATCGACCACTACGGTGTGAGTATCCCCGGTTGTACTATCAGATATCTGTGCTGGTACTGGCTCTTTTGTTTGCCGAGATACGGAGCGCTACGGCCGTAGACTATCAGCTTTATGATACGCCTTTTCCGAGCGAGAACTATGATGGTCCGGCAACCAACTGTGCGCCGGACAGAGGACTCCCAGATCCTGCTTATGCAAAGACCATAGAAGTGCAATCTTATCTCAGTGCATTTGCTTTTGTGACCCGTGAACCGGACGAACTCTATGTGACCGGTGGTGCCTTGGCGGTGTCTAATTACATTGCTAAAGTGGATCCACTCACCTTAGGGATCATCCGGTGGGTACCACTCGAACGTGGTACTGCGCCATATTGGGCTCCCAGTATTGTGGTTCATGCCAACGGGTTCATCTACGTGCTGGCACAGAACGTGTGCTATAAATTCGATCCTGATCTCAATGAGATCAACTACTACGTTCTTCCACTTGCGGATGCCAACTATAATTCGCTGAAGACGTTCTCAGATGGTAATCTCGT
>JAJRTO010000397.1 GCA_024278235.1 Candidatus Poribacteria bacterium | reverse complement strand
CGAGAGGCCATATTCTGGATAGTTGCTACTTATTCCAGGTGTCAGCATGTGCTCTACCATGATGCACCAGTTGAAATGCAGGATAGGTTTAGTCGTGGCTATCGGCAACTGCTTGGTGATCTTGGTATCACTTCGTCTGCCAATCTTCAGCAGCGCAGTGAGCAGGTCAAGGAGTTTCTCCCCCATGTTTGGGAGGTGACCCAAGCCATTATGACGGTGAATCCGGGCATTGAAGATTAGCCAAACACGACGATATGAGGGCATGCCCCAGCACGAAGGGGATAAATCAGGCTTCAGGCATCAGGCTTCAGGCATCAGCGGTCAGCACTACTAACCACTGAAACCTGAGAGCTGAAGCCTGGAATTGGCACACAGGTCCGTGAGCCAGTACCAGGTGAAGATGCAATGTCTTGTTTTGATTGTTCCACAACAGAAAAACCCAATCATTCCGCTACTTTGTCTGGCTCCCTGTCTGTGGCAGTGGAGGTTCTAACCGAACCTGCGTTGAGAAATAGCAGGGAAATCCATCTATCTGGTAGAGAAACTCTCCAAACAGGGCAACATATTTTTCCGGGGAGAAGGCCACTTCCCCGGTGAAAGTACCATTTTCTTCTGCCAACGGCGTTGCCTCCCAATGGGAAGAACGGAAATCTCTCGCTGGAGCGTCTGTGTACCACAACTGTACTTTCTCAGGTATGGGCGTTGCCTTGAGGATCAGTCGTAACTTGCCATCGGCATTGAGATACTGCCAACTTAGTTGGGGAAGTGGTTGCCCCGATGCAATGAATCGGAAAAAAGCTGTCAGTCCGGCGGTGGCCCGCTGGCGATCTTCCAGCCCATGCCCCGAATTAGGCACGTAGAGTACATACTTGGGACCTCGGAGATCATCCCAATAGAGATTCATCGCATCGAGTGTCCAATATCGATCATTGGTGCCGATCACGAGGAGCTTAGGCAAGGTGAGCTGCTCTCGATAGGTATAGGGATCCACCATGTTGAACAGGTATCGCCCGCGCTCAGTTTCCATCTGTTCTTGCATACCACGACGTGTGTAGTCATCGATCTCTTCACTGTAAGTTCCCCAAAGCTCCAATTGATGAGGCATCTGTTCAAAAAGATTCAACATATCGATCACAAGTGGTACGATAGCTTTCACCCGGGGATCGACCACTGCCGTCAGCCATGAGGTCCAGCCGCGTTTGGATGCTCCTGAGACCACAAAGCCTTCGATGGGAGTCGTCAACCGCTTCTTTGAAAATGCCTGCAAGGCATCCATCGCCTTTACCAGGCTTTTGGTCATCGGGAACAATAGGGGCCAATCCTCATCTCCGGTTTCTATATATTTGTCAAATGTATACGCAATGAGTTCGTCTTCCTTCTTACCATCGAATAGAGGCTGATTGGGAATGTGATAGAGAATCGCACAAGGAGCACTCGTGAGTTTCGCCAGAGTGAGCCCAAAGGCAATATCGTCCTCACTGGCCTCTCCGCCTACATTGAACAATAACATCGTGTCCGGGTATTTGATCTGGTTCGGCAGGTACACCTGTAGTTGATGTTCCCAGGTGATTCCCTGCCAAACCTGGGAAACGAGGTACAGATCGTAAATAGTGCCGTCTTCACGAGTCTCCATGCCGCGTTCTTCCCACATAAAATTGGGATCAGGACGCTGCACGTACTCCATAAGTCCTGCCTGTACAGATAATGTTGCGAGTGAAAAGAGGAAAGTGCAGACTATCATAAAACGATGCGGGTACATAGATCCAGCCTTTCTGACTGTTTTTTTCATAACGGGATTTCACATCCCTCCCGGCACATGAAGTACCGTCCTGCTCTCAGATTGTTTCGTACATTGGTTTGATGTTTTCCGGGGCATCAATCTTCAGTCCTCGGTTCCCTGAGATACAAAGTTCCCAGTTGACTGGGAGGAGTGACGGCTTCCAGGCCCGCTGCCTGGGCCCACTGAAGTTGTGGTCCATCCGAACGATAGACGATGAAGTTGAATCCAATACGTCGGAATCGAGAACTCTTCTGGGGATCAAAACTCTGACCCTCAGAAGTCTCCAGGATAGCAAATGGTATTGCAATCTCCATCACATAATAGGAGCTACGGAAACGCTTAGCGATCTGCAATGGTGGAGCATAATTCCATACCCGGGTTGGGCTGGCACGACCTGCATAGGCTCTTTGTCCATCGGGGCCTGCACCTCGTGGACAGAACCAAAACAGATAGGGTTTGGAGGTGCTGGGAATGTAACTTGGGCGTTCCTGATCCGCTGCCTCCAGATCCAGATGGATCTCCAGGGCATCGGCATTTTCATACCACCGGGTCGGATCCTCGACACGCACATCGCTGTCTTCGATCTGAGCGAATATATAGAGGTTATTGGCATCCCATGCCACCCAGACGAGCGCCTCTTCATTGGCCGTCGTCAGTGGGCTACTGAGATCCCATTTGTTGTTGATCCCATCGATGACAATTGGTTCTGACGCAAAGCTGGCGTATCCCACAGCATTGACAACACATGTGTCAGTGATCAAGAAGTTCGTCTCTCCTGTATCGATAAGAGCGTCCCGGTAGGTCGCCTGTATGGTCTCTCCCCCTATGAGCCCGAGGGATTCTGTGCTCCGACCAAATTCTGTGGCCAGACTGCCGATGAAGACGCCGGCATCTGGGGCTATCTCCTTGAGTGCCACCCGTTTCAGGATTTCCGATACTTCTGTTCCTACACGTATGTCTGCCCATTCCACGGAGAAGGGATCCTCATTGAGGTCAGGATCTTCAAGACGAAAATGAAGCCTGGCTCCTGGTGTGAAATGATATAGCTTGTTTCCATCGGAGCGTGTGATGAGCAATCTGCCACGATTCCCACGGCTGACATAGGCTGTATCTGTAACTTCAAGATCTTGTATGCCCAGGAACTCAGGCCGATAGGTGGCCTGCACGGTTTCACCGCCCTGGACATCCAGAACATCATCATATGTTGGTGTGGTCCCATAACGCGTGGCGATGACTCCCTCAAAGACCCCCTCTTCGCCCGGCACCCGATCCAGTTCAACCGGGACAAAGTCATTGGTACGGTTCCCTGATACACTGATGGAAACTTCCGTCTGCCCCTGAGCCGTGGTCAACAATAGATCCTCCAGGTGGAAATAGATACTTTGACCTGCCCGCAACTCTCCGATCTCCTCGCCCACTTCATCCACGATCAACAAGATCCCCGCGCTGCTACTGGCGACGAGGAGCTTCGCCTCGACTGGTTGATTCGGTTTTCCACTGCTACCGAGTGCGTCCAGATAGATCACCGAAATGACCTCCTTGTCGCGTATCTGGAGCAGATCATCTTCGTAATCGACAGCGGCTCGATCCTGTGATGCATCTTGTGTTTCAAGATAACCCCAGAACACACCAGAATCCGGCTCAGTTTCGAGAAGCAGGACATCCACCTGATCATCGAGGACATTGCCTTGAGCCAGGATTTCTGCGACATCCCTCTTTCCGGACTGCCAGTTCAGATCATTATCATTGAGTCTGATGAGCACTCGATCTCCCGCGCTAAGGCTCGAAAGGGGGGCTGAATCATCCGTCTTTCGCAATTCCAGAACCCCTGTCTGACCTGTTCGAACACTGAGTATCGTGGCAATGGGAACTTGTGTCCGGCCTGTTTCCTGGATGGCATCGGTGTAGGTGATGGAGATCGCCCCATATCCCTGGACCTGGAGTACAGTATCATTAGGAATCGATGTCTCCCCATAGGCGGTCTCTAGTATCCCCTCAAACACGCCGGCGTTGCCGCTGATCTCCTGGAGTGTGATCTGCATTCGCTCCCTGGGGATGTCATCCAGACTGCCGGTAACGAAAAACTCAGCGACCGCAAAAGTGGTCTCGATCTTTCTGCTATTGATGTTGAGATCCAAATCGGATACCTGGATGCGCAATGATTCGCCTGCCGCAAACTGGCCGATCAATGTCCCTGGTTCCCGGGCGGAGAAGACCGCCAGCTTTCCAGTCGTTCCAGTATTTATCCGACACCGGTCTTCCACAGCGATGTTCGTCTCACCACTCGACCGCAGACGATCCGTGTAGACGGCAATGACTTCCTCGTCACCCTGAACTTGCAGGATGCCATCATCCGCAATGGCTGTTTCAGCATAAACCGTCTGGAGTGGCGCAGTATAGGAACCGACCGTCGATCTGAGCAGAACCACCTCAACGGTGTCGTGGAGCGTCTGTCCCTCAACGTGGATGACGATCTCACGCCCCACTTCATCCTCATCGGTCGCAGAAAAATAGATCGTATCTCCTGCATTCAAAGATTCCAGATCGGTAAAATTGGCATGTACGATGGCAAATGTACCGTCAACCCCCACATTGACGACCACGCTGTCCTGCACAGGAACCTGAGTTGCGCCGGTGCCTTGAAGCGCGTCGATATATGTGATCGTCACCTTCTCTCCTCCAGCGACCTGGAGGATCGTGTCTTCCACTGATTCGACTGCATATTGGGTGAGCAGCACACCGCTGAAAATCCCACTGTCTTCACTGGTTTCCAGGAGCGTCATTACCAATGCATCCTGTCCAATGTCCCCCATCGTTTGAACAGTAACCTGGTCGATGATCGAGGGATCCTGATTGACATCGCCATCCTTCAGTTGAATTTTCAGGGAATCTCCTGCATTGAAGTACTTCTGTCCTCCTTTGATGATCATGCCCGGAACAGATTGAATCGACAATGTTGCTGTTTCTCCTGTGAGTACAAGCGCGCGTTTGGTGACTGGGGCGTTGGTCCTGCCTGTACTTTGCAGGCGGTCAAGATAAGTAGCGACAATTTGCTGTGTTCCTTTCACCTGGAGCGTACCATCGTTGGGAACAGGTTCCTCTGCATAGTCCGTCAAGAGGCTTCCACGGTAGCTACCTGTCTCTGGAATGTATTCGAGGATGACCTCCTCGCGTTCTTCACTCTGTTCGACAACAACATGAACGGTGATGGTTGGCACGGTGAGCGATGGTTGTGCGTCGGCTTTCGGCGTCTCATTGCCCTCCTGAGACGATGTTTCCGGCACTTGCTGATCTGCAGATTGCTGTTCACCTTCCGGTGGTGGCTCACGGAGCCGTTCCACCTGTATCAAATCCTCATCACGTACGACAAATACGAGATTATCCTTTGCGCGAAAGGTCTTAAGAGGTTCCCCGTTTCCATTCACCAGGGTCAAGGTTCCCGTTGATCCGATTTCCGCTGTATCCTCCAACGGATCCTCCTGCGAATTCAGCACATCGAGCGTACCGGTGGTTCCCGTCCTTACCTTAGCCTGATAAGAGACATCGTAGTCTCTCTGTGTAGAGGAGAAGTAAGGATCTGTGTATCGGAGCGTCACGGTTTCGCCGCCTCTCACAACCAACGGATGCGGGACGGAGGATGTCGGATCCTGGACGGCAAGTTCTGTCCCATAGACTGTTGGTAGGCGTGCGGCAAACAGTTCACTGTCATTTACCAGACCATTGTCTGTATCCTCATCGGTTATCAGTGTCAACTCAGTCTCATAGAGAGTCAGGGTGCGGTGATCTCCCGTGGATGTTCCGGAGACTTCTACGGTTACAGTTTCGGGCTGATTGGGATCCGTATTGCGATCCGGATCGCGTACAACGACGATCAGCGTATCCCCCGCGTTGAACTGCGTGAGTTCCATGCTGGTAAGAGGATCCAGCAGTGCCACCTTGCCTTCCACACTACTCAACAATCGGATACGCCCCCATCGGGCAGGAGGGGCATTAGGGTTTGACGTAACCCAATAGGTTGAGCCTGTCTGCTGATTTGCCAGGATATAGTTGAACCCTATCTCCTGGCCAGCTTCGGGAACAAAATCCCGGAGTACAGAGCCGGCAGGAATCCGGGCCTCCAATAGGTAGCCGGAAGCATACTCGTTCCGGATCGCCTCCACATCCGGGATGTCAAGCAAGCTCGCTTGCAGAGCATCCATGTGGTGGTGTATCTGGCCTACGCGGACTCCTTTTGAGACGCCCGAAGGAGAAAAGACCAGATGATGGTCACCGTGAGTATACATGCCGGGGGAACGTTGGAAGGTTGCATCGATGAAGAGATGAAGCCGATCCAGGTAGGTATTGGCGCCTTGCGATGAGCGTCGATCTATCTTTGCTCCCAGATACAAAGCTTCTTGATCCCATTGTAGGTAGACCTGAGAGGAACCGTCATGGCTGACTACCGGATAGAGCAGCGGCCACTCATCCAGTGAGCCGTCGATTGTTGGTGGTGTTGCTGCTCGGATCGCCCGACCCGTGTGACGCCCCTCCTCCGCCGCCATATCCGATACGCCCGTTTGCCGTCCCTCAAACAGAGACAGTTCCGAGACGACAGCGTTCGGCCCTCTGAGTCGTGTTATTCTGATATCGAGGGTTCCATCCGCATACGCATCTTGAGGCACTGCAAATGTGAGCTGCTCTGGTTTACCTTGCCCTACAAACCACGGTTCCGTGTTGACGATGGTTGCCGAACCATCAGAATCGCCGGTCTCTGCTGGGGGGATACTCCCGAGTTGATCGGGACGGATCGAATCGTGTGCAATGTAGCCCCCTATGGTCAGCCGTTGGACACGCTGGCCTTCTTTCTCTTGCAAATAGGTGACTCGCACCCAGTAGAGTGCTGCTGGATCCAGTTGTGTGTACTGGAAGATCAGTTCATGAGGGTGATACGCGAAGCTGCGCTTCGCGTCCGATGTCCCCGGAGCGATCCGATCCTCACGCCAGAAAAAGCGATCAGGCTCATCCGTTGTATCTCCGCGATCATAGGGAAACCCCTGTGTCAGATTGGGAGCGAATTGATTCTGATATCCGGCATTTTCATAGTACGCCTGCACAGCACTGTAATTCTCTATCTGAGGGAGCCCTCCGGGAGGAAGACGATAGGTGTCAGTGAACACTTCGATCTCACGGATCTGCGGATAGTCCCCTGACCATTGACCAAAAGGAATCAGCAACTCAACGAATCGTGCACGCGCGGGTGAACTCAAAGTATGAAGAGAAACCTGGTCATCCTCCGGAGGCGAGACCGTCGCCTGGTGGATGTTTCGACGCTCTGGCGTGTGTAGGCTCACCGTATAGGACTTCAGATTCGAACTCAGATCCTTGCAGGTCAAGCGGATTCCATAGACAGTCTGAATGCTTCCGAGATCCAACCGGATCAAGACATCTTTCCCTTTTTCCGGTGGCAGGTACAGATACTGCCCATCCTTTTCTGTTTTTTGACTCCTGCCCCCTTTCCATACCCGATCTAGCAATCCGTCCGTGAGCAAATAAGATTCTGCTGGATTGAAATTTACCTGGATATCCTGGATGGGCCCTGGTCGCTCGTATCGAGCGCCAACACGGAAATCCTTCACTTCCATCTTAGGTTTCTCGTTGACCCAGTCACTCACGACAACCTGTATCCAGCGCACTTCCGTCGGTTCATGAAACGGATACACGCCTTCGGTATACGTACTGGAATAGCCGTGATATGAAAAGATGGGGCGGTAGGTCCCTGACCGTTGTGTACTGCCAAAAATACTATAACGACGCGGACCTTTGGTGGCTGGATTCTTAAATACCACACGCGCTCGATCTACCTGATAGATAAAGCCCAGGTCATAGGTTTCAACGACCGGGTCTGTGCGGTACATCGGGGGTGAGCGGAGCGGTTCTCCCGGCACATGGGAGATCGTTTCGATCCACTCCGTATCTTGATGGATGGGAACATGAGCAGCATCACGTGGATAGAAGAGAAAACCCAATAATCCAAGCGCTCCTACCAGTATAACGGTGCGGACGTTCATCTTCGGCCATCCAGTCTCAGATTATTCCGCCTGACGCGTTGACGACTCAACGGAACGTTTCCGAGACTGCCGAGATGAATCGATAAAGGTCCACAAACTGAAAATTGTTATTGCAAGAGTCGCCAACATGAGCAGAATTGCATCCGCAACGACCAGGATCATCCAGTCCACAGTTCTCTCCTCATTCATCAGGGCGCGCAAGCATGTTTACGAGCCAATATACGGCAACCGACAGAACCAGCCCCGGATAGAGGGGCTCAAGCCATCCGCCATGCCCTAGTTTTTGCCACAGTAGCCACCCGCCGACACCTAAGATCCCTGCCAGCATGCTACTGAAACCAGTCATGGGCGTGCGTCGGTTTCGATGGAAGAATCCAAACAACATCGGAGCCAGCATGGCGGCTGTGCTGAAGGATCCCATCGTCTTCCAGATCGCCTTGATGGAGCCATGATAGATCAACGCAAAACTCATCGCCAGGAGAGCTGTAAAGATCTCCCCCAACCGGGTAACCCGTATCACCTGCTTCTCTGTGGCGTGGGGCCGCAACAGCTTCTGGTAGAGATCACGTCCCAGTGTGGTCGCTCCCACAAAGCAGTAGGAATCCACCGTTGACATGATCGTGGCGATCATGCCTGTGAAGAAAATCCCTTTGGCTATCGGAGGCAAAATACTATCTGCGAACATTGGGTAAGCCAGCTTATGATCCGTTACACCCATCAGCATACCGCTGGTCTCTGCCGCACGTGCATAGATCCCCGAAAACGTCGTGCAGATATCGAACAGCATCCAGAAGCCGATTGCCAGTAGAATACCTCGTGTGGCGATCTTCTCATCCCGGGCTGCATAACAGCGCTGATAGAAATTTGGATCTACCAATGTGCTCACCGCAATGAAGCCCCAGACAAGGATCTCTCCCAGTTTCCAGGTTCCGGTGACCGTCAGATGAGTGGCCGGAACATTTGCCACGATGAAGTGACTCCCTCCCAGCTTGACGAATGCGAAGGGGATCACCAGAGCCACACCGACACACATGAAGATGAATTGGAGAAAATCCGTATAGACGACACCACGGAACCCGGCTACCAGACTATAGATAATAGCGACACTGGTACCTATGAGGATACAGATGCGGATATCCCAATTGGTGAATAGGCGAAGGAGAACGCCCAGGCTGAGTACATAGGCAATCGGAACGACATTGAAAAAGTTCAGTATGAGTCCGATGGCACGAGCACGTCGGTCATAGAAACGTTCCAGTTGATCGGGAAGCGTGATCTGTGCGGATCGTCGCAGACGTGCCGCAAGAAGCAGTGCGAAGATGAAGTAGGTCGCATACCAGAACGCTCCCTGCGTAAGCCAGTTGACCAACCCATAATCGTAGGAGATCTCACCAACCCCAAAGATGCCACCATACCACGTCGAAACGAGAGTACCCACAAACAAAGGTAGTGTCAGACGACGGCCCGCCAAGAGATAATCTTCGAGAGTTCCACTCCTCCTGTGCCTGAGGCGCAGACCAATAAACAGCACTGTGGCGAAGTAAATCACCACGATAGCATAATCTGCAAAGCTCAGTTGGATAAGCATGAAGTGAGATGCCTAAAGTGAACTGGAGTGCCTAAAGTTTCCAGTTGATCGGGATGCGCTGTGATATTCCCCGGCGATTCTTGAAACTCACGTAACCATTTTCACATCCGAAGCGATAGAGATCACGAGTCACGGCAACATCCTGTTTACAATACGCGATGATCGGTTCGATGTTGCCCTGCTTGAACCACCTGACCGCCTGAAGTCCATCTGCAGACTTGCCGGTATCGAGAGTGTTGCCTGCCAATGCGTCGAGGCTCAGGCGATGCCCTATGATGCGTTTCACATCTTCGAGCATATCCAGTGTTGGGAGCTTCTGGAGTGCTACCGGTGTATAGGGTTTCAAAACAGTATAGTCGAAACTTTTCACGTTGAATCCAACAACGAGATCTGCTTTCATCAGATCATTGACAAGACGTAGTACATCCTTTTCAAGATACACAACGAAGTCATCAAGTGCTGTACTATAGACGACAGCAACAGAGACCCTCATCCTATCTGCATGGGACCATCCCCCAACGTCGTCGGCGGATTTCTGGGTTTCCAAATCGAAGTAGGCTATATTCCTCAAAGTCTTTCGTTCCTGTTCTAAAATCGTTTTCAGTTTGAAATTGGCCTCATATCGGTCGGCGGCATCCGCTATGATCTGCGGAGGCGGGCGACTGCATTGAGGATTTGATAATCCCGTAGAGGCTTACCCAACACCAGATCAATGCCTGAGCCTTCAATATCCCTCTGATCCAATCGCTGAGCCCCCCAGCCCGTGATCAGGGCGACACCCACGTTGGGTGCGATCTGCTTGATCTCGCGTGCAAGTTGCCAGCCGCTCATGTCGGGCATACTGAGATCCGTAAACACGATGTCGGGACGATCTTCCTTGAAGACCTTGAGTGCTTCCTCCCCTCTGAGTGCACGGAAAACTTTGTGGCCGTCATTTTCAAGATTCATGGCGATAAGTTCGCAGACCTCAGGATTATCATCAACAACCAGGATATTCGCCGGCTCAGATAGGATCCTTTCTTCCTGTTCCGGTTTGGATGCATCCAGATCAATGGGGAGTGAGACCCGAAAGGTCGTTCCCTGACCGGGGATGGTCTCAACGATTTCAATCGAGCCATGATGACGTGAGATGATATTGTAGGCAGTGCGTAGTCCCAAACCGGTTCCTTCCGCACCTTTTGTGGTATAGAAGGGGTTGAACGCTGCTTTTCGGACTTCCTCTGTCATACCGAGCCCTGTATCCTGAACGATCACATGGACGGATTCGCCGTCGTCGGAAAGTCCGATATGGAGATGTCCCCCGTCACTCCACATGGCATCGACGGCGTTAAAGATCAGATTTGCCAGAACTTCTTTCAGTTCACCTTCACTGCCGTTGACTGGGGAAACGCTTTGATGATCAAGAGTTACCTGGATATTGATGCCCTGGGCCTGGGCTTCACTACTCCACCGCGACCGCGTAAACTCCAGAGCGTCATTGACGACTTCCGCCATATCGACACGATAGAACTCCATATCGACCTGAGTTGCCGTGAAGCTCTGGATGCGTTTGACGGTATTTGCACAGTTCCATGCGGCCTTTATAATCAGGTCTAGCAGTTCACGATCCTCCTCATTCGATGCTCTCTCCCGCAGATCTTGTGCATAAGTCGTAATGGGGAACAAACTGTTGTTCAGATTATGGGCGACTCCGCTTGCCAGTTCGCCAAGCATGCGCAATCTTTCACTGTAGCTCAGACGTTCCTCAAGGCTTCTTTCCTTCGAGAGGTCACGCAAAATCCCCACACTCCCCCGTACCTGTCCATTGGCATCGGAGTGAGGGGCGAGGACAAGTCGAACGGGAATAGGCACTCCTTCTTGATCGAGGAGATAGGTCTCATGGGGGGGGAGTGATTGGCCTGATAGAACCTGTTCAAGCAGTTGCTCGATTTCACAACGCGACTCAATGGGGAAGAAATCCGTGATCCGAGCGCCAAGTACCCCCTTCCTGGAATGGCCAAACATGATTTCTGCTGCATCATTGAACTCCCTGAGGCGGTGTTCTCTATCAGCGGCGATGATAGCATCGGGTGTTGTCTGGATTATCTGAGAGGTGTACTCTTGAGATTCACGTATCGCGTTGTATAGGCGAGTGTTACGGATCGCAATCGCCAGGTGAGCCGCAATGGTACTGAGCACCTCGAGATGCACAGGAGAGAAGGCAGCCACCTCACGACTGCCAACATTCAGGCAGCCGATACATTCAGACTCGGAGATAATTGGAACGGAGGCTATTGAGCGAATCCCCTCATAATAGAGGTGGGTTGTCATAGACTTGGTAGAAGAGCTTATGTCGTCGAGCAATAACGGCTGATGCGTACGCACAACCGATGCTATATCCGTATCCTGAGCTGCAATACTCGTTCCGCTCGTCAAATTTGTTATGCCCTTCGTGATGGCAACGACTGAAAGTGAAAATGCATCGGAGCCAGGATCATAAAGCGCAATACTGATCCGGTCGTTCAGCACAATGCGGCTCGTTTGAACAGCGATCACTTGAAACATCTTATCGGGTGTTCTGGCGGAGTTCAATGCCTGGACAATATTCTGCAACACTTCGAGGCGTTCCGCTTTCTCATAAGCCTCCTGATATTGCCTGGCATTGTGAATGCCAAGAGCAACTTGCTGTGAAATGCTCAGCGCTCGGGACACCTCGGTATCCGTCCACCGATGAGGCTGTTCTTGATAGAAACTCAGTAAGCCAATGCAAGAACCATCGATGATGATTGGAACTCCGAGATAGGCTCGAAGGTGTTCGGTGTCCATACGGTACGAACTTGCACGGCTCCCATTATCAAGAGTATCCAGATCCGTGATCCGAAGCACCTCGTGCTGTTCAATTACCGGAGCGACAAACGGGTCTATAAGAACACGATGTTCCCGCCCTGTTGTATTCTGGAAGCCAGTAGCTGCTCCTACAGATAGATATTTCCCTTCCACTAGCCTGACGCTACATGCCGTTGCAGGTAGATTCGCAGCACCATGGTCCACCGTAATCTTGAGTGTTTTTCTCAAGTCGAGCGTGGTGCAAAGCTGGATCTGTAGTTCACGGCCCACTTGCCTGTGTCCCCCTGGATCATCGATTGATATGGTTATGCCATCATTTTAGAATAGCATGAAAGCACTGAAAAATCAACTGAAATGACGCCGACCTGCGGGTTCAACACCATGTTTTTGAT
>JAJRTO010000396.1 GCA_024278235.1 Candidatus Poribacteria bacterium | reverse complement strand
GGGCAGAGGAACAGCTCCATGAGAACAACCGTCTTTTGGAGGAGACGCTCGCCGAACTACAGGAGACGCAGCAGCAGATCATTCAGCAGGAACGCTTGCGCGCGCTGGGGGAGATGGCAAGCGGCGTCGCCCACGACTTCAATAATGCCCTGTCACCTATCCTGGGCTACAGTGAACTGCTGCTGGAACTCCCCAATGCCCTGGACAACATGGAGAGACTGACGGAGGACTTGCGAACCATCAACACGGCTGCCAAAGACGCTGCAAGTGTGGTCAGACGCTTACGCGAGTTCTATCGCTATCGTGAAGCCAATGAAATCCTGCTACCCGTCAATCTGAATCAACTCGTCGAGCAATTGGTCTCGCTCACGCAACCCAAGTGGAAAGACCAAGCACAGAAGAATGGTATCACCATCAACATGACGACAGACCTGGGGGACATTCCACCTATCGCCGGAGTGGAGACAGAATTGCGTGAAGTGTTGACGAACTTGATTTTCAATGCTGTGGATGCCATGTCCGCAGATGGAACCATCCTGATTCGCACCCGTGCTTCCAGGAAACACGTCTTCCTTGAAGTGAGTGATACAGGAGTCGGCATGCCTGAGGATGTCCGCCGGCGTTGTCTTGAGCCGTTTTTTTCCACCAAGGGGGAGCGTGGGACAGGGCTTGGCTTGTCGATGGTGTTTGGTATCATCCAGCGGCATCACGGTAGAATTGAGATCGAGAGCGAACCCGGGGAAGGAACGACCTTCTGCATCCGTTTGCCAATCCAGGCACAAATGGCCAGCCAGACGGATGATGTTGGAATCGACCTCAGACTCGAAAAATCCCTGCGTGTTCTGGTCGTAGATGATGAACCGCTGATAAGGCAGATGTTGACCAAATACCTGACCGGCGATGGTCACACGGTCGAGACTGCAGCGAATGGTGTTGAAGGTTTATCGAAATTTCGCATGGGTCATTTCGATCTGGTGGTGACGGACCGAGCCATGCCCGAAATGAATGGTGACGAACTGGCAACAGTCATTAAACAGATTGCACCAGACATGCCGATCATCATGCTGACAGGCTTTGGCAGCATGATGGAAGCGAGTGGAGAGCATCCAGCGAGCGTAGACGCGGTTGTGAGCAAACCCATCACATTGGAGAACTTCCGGAGGGCGCTGGCAAACATAACGAATCCGCCCCCTTAATCTCCATCCACATCACACATCCATTCATGATAGACGGCTACATATCCACCTGCCGCACGCCGATGTCGGAGAGATCGGCCACGCCCAAACCCAACCGCGCTGCTTCGGCGAGCAACGGTACGGACCGTGGCGACTGTCCTCGCTTCGCACGCTCCTCGTTCAGCATCCGCGTTCCCACGACATCCGCCGCAACCGGATCGCGGCTCACGATCAGCCGGTTCGGCGTGCAATCCACCACCCACGCCGCCGGGTTGCTTCCCCAACAGCCGAACAGCGCGTCGATCACCACCAGCCGAGTCTTCTCCCGAATCACCTGTTGCGCGTTGAGCGTGGCACAGGCAATCGCGAAGTTCTCGTGCAGATCCCGAGGGCGGTCCACCGTGCCGTAGTGGTTCTTCAGGCTCAGCGTGACCCCATATCGGTCGAGATGCACCTTGAGCACCGGGACGTTGATCAGGTGGTCGCAGCGGGTCAGGATGCGGCTCAGCAGATAGCGTCCCCTCAGGATCTCCACCGGCTGATCCGCGTCATAGCCCCAGTCCGCATCCGTCGTGCCGAAGCAGCGCACGCCCGCCGTGCCCCGATTGACCGGATAGCCGGCCTCCGCCAGGTGTTCGCTCTCGCGGTCGTAGATGATGACCTGATTTTCCGGGAGACCCGCCTGGACCAACCCCTTCACGATAGCCTGCACGACCTCCGGATGGGTCGGGATGACCTTGTTTCCGGCGGGGACGGCGTTCACCTTGATAGCGACAGTGTGGTTGGGCTGGAGGCCCGGCAAAAGCTCGCGCCAGGCAGAGGCGATGTTCGGTTGCCCGGTGAGTTCGAGCAGCGTCTGGTCGAGCATCTGCTGGACGACCGGCAGGTACACAGTGCGTTTGCCCTCCGTCGCTCCAGGATGATGCGGGACGATCACCCGACTGGCCGAGGCCGCCCCCACACGCCCGGGCAGAAGTGCCCCGGTGAGCATGAGACCACCCGCACCGAGGACGGACTGTTGCAGGAATTCCCTGCGTGTGAGTTTGTGTGACATCATCGTTGAGTTCCCTTCTTCTGATTTCCTGGTCAGGCAAGCATCCTCATATTCCTGTCCTTGAGGCGGACACAGAGAGCAGCGAGCTTACCAATGGGTTTTGCGCCATTGCTCCAATGGAAAATGATGCGTGATCAGTCAATGCCGAGGTTCTTGAGTCGTTCATCCTTCTCCCTGATTTCTCTGACAAACGCTGTTGAATCACCTTCGAATTCTTTCCAGGATCCCAAGCTGGCTTTGGCGTTGGCAATTCTCCGTTTTCTGAGATGCTCTTCCAGAGCTTCCGAGATCACATGACTGATCTTCCTGTTCATTTGCTGGATCTCCCGGTATATCTCCTCGGGGATCGATACAGTTACCTTTACATTTGCCACACTAATAAACCTTCCTTCCTGGTATTACCAAAAAGGAGTATACCTGGGCAGGATACCGCTGTCAACAACATCCTGATCCACGTGTCTTCCCTATCCCCCTTCGTCCTCGATCTCCTCGATCCGCCCGTGCTTGTCATACTCGATAGCACGGATTTTCCAGCCCTCTTTCGTTTTTTGAAGCGCGATCAGGAGCGTGCCATCCCAACCGCCCCAGTCGAACGTCCCTTTCACCGTGGCGTTCTCCGCGCGGGCGTCCACCCCGATCCGTTCGATAGTCGATTCGTGCTTGGCGCCCTTGAGATTGTCCGCGTTGCGGGCGTTTCATCAACGCTCGTATCCTCGCCACAAATATGGTAACTACTTCAGTAGCTAACGTTTTTTCAAATCCCTTCAACGACGACATGAAGACGAGAAAGTGAGAAAGTGAGAAAGTGAGAAAACGGGAAAACGCTCCAATTCCCCTCTTCCCGCCTTCCCCTCTTCCCGTCTTCTGTGATTTCGGTACCTGTTTACAAAAGTGTTACCTACTGAATGGTAGCTACTATTCCGGTGAAGGGATCGCTC
>JAJRTO010000395.1 GCA_024278235.1 Candidatus Poribacteria bacterium | reverse complement strand
GCGGTCAGCCTGAGATGATCGCCGGCACCGGCGGCGCCGGTGTAGACCCGATTCCTTCCACTCACGATCGTTCCGTCATTCCAGGTGGGTGCGTCCAGTGCCACATGGCCAAGCCCAAGAGCGAGGATCCTTCTATCACAGGAGGACATACGTTCAGCCCCAATATGGATGCATGCCAGCAGTGCCACCAACAGCCGAAAGAGAAGCTGGAGCAAGCGCAAGAAGAAATCCGCCAACAGTTGGCGGAACTCAAACGTATGTTGGATAAAGCTCCCAACAGAACCTCCAAAGCCTATCGAAACGCGCTGAGGAACTACGAGTGGATTAAGAATGAAAGAAGTGATGGTTTCCACAACCTCAAATATGCGAGAGCACTCCTGGAGTATAGTCTGCAACTGAAGTCAGAGATCGATTTCACACCCGCCACACAGCCTAAATAGCTTGCGATTACGGTTCATCCGACTTGGGTGTGGGCATGGGTAGCATCACAAAGGATGCACGTCGTCATGTCCCACGCCCCCGAAAATGGGTTTCTGTTCTCCCCGTGGATGCTCCCACCATCCATGGGTAACCGCAAGCCCCCAATAGCGAAGGATTCCGGAACGTCTTGGTGCATAAAAAACTCGCACATCCCCGCCCCACTGAGTAAATCCGTTACTATCTTCCATGAACTGAACGGTGTCATCCCTTGATACCATTGCGTTTGCAGGTTGGCACGCCGCTTGCGTTGCGATTGCATAAAGTCTTCTCAGACCGAGAATTGCAAATCGACAGTCAACAATCGCTTAGGACTGAGTATTGAGTAGCTTTTTCATTGACTCCCGCTGGATCTGGCAAACGAATCGAGCTGAATGTGGAAAGGTTATCCGATCATCATTCCTTAGGAGGGAGATCAATCGGTGGTGCTCCCAAGCAACACTCAGAGACATGGTCAGAAATACTTGGTTGGGTTGGCCATCTGCTGTTTGGTCTTGGTCTTGGGACTTCCCGGCCTATGGATACTGGGCCTCATCGGTCCCTGGGGAGCATACGCGCTTATCTTGCTTTGTCCCCTGGCTTACCTGATCTTCATGCGATGGAGGTACCAACATTATGACAATCCACGCTGAGCAAGTTCTAAAGCTGGTTGTCCGTTTCATGGGCGCGAACATTAACCGTCGAACTGCAGAGAATATTAAGCGTGCCGGGCTGAAACTGAGAAATGATCATAGGCTATCTACCATCTTCCGATTGATGATAGTTCAACGGTAGAACCGATGATTGATTATGGAGGATAAAAACGATGTTTGGAAAAACAAAAGATCCTGTCTGCGGAATGAAGGTATCCAAGAAATACGCCAGGGTCCGAACCGGATACCAGGGCAAGATGTACTACTTCTGTAGTGTGCAATGTAAAGACAATTTTGAAAACGAACCGGAACGATGGCTCAGTAAACCCCAGAAACATGAACATCATGCTGGCGGTTGCTGTCATTAGCTGGCCATCTGATTTGGGTATGTCCGTGGATATTTGCCCAAGGGAGGTGATTCCAATGATGGGTGGTGGCGGCTTTTTCATGATTTTCTTGTGGTTGTTACCGGTCCTCCTCATTGCATGGGCCATTAAATGGTTTCTGGATGAGAAAGAAAAAAGACAAAGCAACTCTGATACTCCGCTTGAGATCCTCCAGCAGCGTTATGCACGTGGTGAGATCTCAAACGATGAGTTTGAAAAGATAAGAGCAACTCTGAATCGAGGATAGAATCATGCAAGATTCTCCCTACGACTATGGCATCTGGACGATGGTTGCACTGAACGTCCTGATATTTGCAGTGTTTGCCGTTGGATTCCTACGTCCCAAAGGGAAATATGAATGGCGAACCCTCGGTGTTTTCTCCGCCTTTCTCGTGGCACTTTTTACCGAGATGTACGGGTTCCCACTGACAATCTACGTATTTGCCTCTTTGTTTGGCAGCAAGTTCAGCTTTGCCGATCCCTTCTCGCATGTGAACGGACATCTATTAGGTTCCCTGCTCGGACTTCCCTACTGGGGTAAGCTGATTGTCTGCCAGATCGGGGGATTTGTGATGCTGGTCGGTTTGATCATCATGGGACGTGGCTGGAAACAGATCCACCATGCCCAGGGACAACTGGTCACAGACGGCATCTATGCACATGTACGGCATCCTCAATATGCGGGCCTGTTCCTGGTGAGCACAGGGATGCTCATCCAATGGCCTACTCTGATCACGCTTGTGATGTTCCCTATCCTTATTTTTGCATACTATCGTCTTGCGTTGCGTGAAGAACGCAAGGTTGAAGCTGAATTTGGTGAATTGTATCAGCAATACAGAGATCGAACTCCGGCGTTTCTTCCACATTCAGTACATTACAAACGCTCCCGTTGGATTGTCAAACCCAGCGGAAGAACCGGGACTTGACACATACTGGATGAATCCCATAAAGAAAGGAATCCCCCATGCCTGAACTTGGTTCGTCCCTCCTCATCGTTGCTCTATTTTTCTCCTGTTATGCAGCCATCATTTCCTTTATTCAGGGAAGGAAACAACATCCGGCGTGGATCGTAAGTAGTGAAAATGCTATTTTCACTGTATTTGGATTACTCACAGGAGCCATGGCGCTACTGATCGCTGCGTTTGTGACGAATGACTTCCATCTTCGATACGTCACACAGAATTCAAGCCTGACACAGCCGTTGTTCTACAGGATATCGGCTCTCTGGGGTGGTAACGAAGGTTCTCTGTTGCTCTGGGGTTGGCTGTTGGGCCTCTTTGGCACGATTGTGCTCATTCAGAATCGGCACAAGAACCGTGAGTTGATACCCTATGCAACGGGCGTTATGATGCTCACGACAACGTTTTTTCTCATCCTGCTCAATTTTTTCACAAACCCATTCCAAACACTCGCAACCCCTCCCGCTGACGGTCACGGCTTAAATCCGCTGCTCCAGAATCCTGGAATGGTGTTTCATCCACCAACGCTCTACCTCGGTTACGTGGGATTCACGATTCCCTTTGCCTTTGCTATCGCGGCTTTGATCAGCGGAAAACTTGGTTCGACCTGGATCACAAGTACGCGCCGCTGGACGCTGTTTTCCTGGCTCATGCTCACGTTGGGTATTCTGTTCGGTGCCCAGTGGGCCTATGAAGTGCTCGGCTGGGGGGGCTATTGGGCATGGGATCCGGTGGAAAACGCCTCGATCATGCCCTGGTTGGTTGGTACGGCTTATCTGCATTCGGTTATGATCCAGGAAAAGAGAAACATGCTCAAAGTATGGAACATCATACTGATCCTGGCGACGTTCGGCCTGTCCATCTTTGGAACGTTTCTCACTCGGAGCGGGATTATCTCGTCAGTTCATGCGTTTGGACAGTCTGAGCTTGGCTACTGGTTTCTCGGTTTCCTGGGATTGATTTTCATTTCGGGTGTGCTGCTGCTGAGCTATCGCCTTCCGGAATTGAGGAGTGAGAACAGACTGGACTCTCTCCTCTCGCGAGAAAGCAGTTTTATGTTCAACAATGTGCTTCTGGTGGGGATGACCTTTGCGGTCCTGTGGGGTACCATCTTTCCGATCATCTCAGAAGCAGTGCGCGGCACAAAAATCTCCGTTGGCGCGCCGTTCTTTAATCAGGTCACAGTTCCCATCGGCCTTGCTCTGTTATTGCTGACGGGTCTGTGCCCCTTATTGGCGTGGCGGAAGGCATCCCAGGCGAATCTGAGACGCCACTTCCTCATTCCAACCATCATCACGCTGGTAGGGACCGCCACACTGGTGGTCCTCGGTATCCACAAAATCTACGCGCTCATGGCCTGGACGCTGAGCCTGTTTGTGTTATCGACCATCGGCTCTGAGTTCTGGCGTGGCACCAAAGCCAGGCGTCGCCAGACAGGATATGGATATCCGCGTTCCTTTGTGCAACTCATTCGGAGGAATCAGCGGCGATACGGTGGTTATATCATTCACATCGGAGTGGTATTGAGCTTCGTTGCTTTCGCCGGAGCTGCCTTCAACAAAGAAACGCTGCTCGTTTTGAAAGAAGGAGAATCCGCGAGTATTCAGGACTACACTTTGCGTTACGGGGGACTCACGCAGATTCCTCAGGAGGGAAGATACGTCGTTCGGGCGACCATCGATGTTCAAAGCGGAGGACGCCAGATTGACACGCTCACACCTGAGAAGCGATTCTTCCCGGATCAGGAACAACCGGCTACCAAAGCGGTGATCCGTTCCACTCTCAAGGAGGATCTCTACGTCATCCTCGCCGGTTATGATACGAATGCTGGTACAGCAACCTTCAAGTTTATGGTCAAACCTCTGGTGGGTTGGCTGTGGACCGGGATGTATGTGATCATCGGTGGCGCGATCATCGTGCTGATGCCTCCACGTTCACGGCGGCGGGTTGCGGTACAGGCCCGGGAACCAGTGACAAGCCCTGTTCCTCATATCTCTCAACCTATTGCGACAACCCATGCTCTGGAAGGGATGCTCGAAAAATGAAACCTCTCAAATACCCGATCGGTATACTGGTACTCCTTTTGATGGTTTCTCAGCCAGGATTTGCTACCACGGTCAAAGAGGTGACATCGCAACTGATCTGCACCTGTGGATGTGACACGATGATCGTGAGTGATTGTAATTGTGGCACTGCGGATGACATCCGCGCTCTCGTCCAGGGCAAGATAGACCAGGGGATGGGTAAAAACAGCATTCTGAACGAGTTTGTGGCGCAGTATGGGGAAAAAGTGCTGGCAGCACCAACGAAGAGTGGGTTCAACCTGACAGCGTGGATACTCCCGTTTGTTGTCCTTTTTGCCGCCATAGCTACTGTTACGTTCGTCGTACGTGCCTGGGTACGGGGCAGTCAAGGTTTGAGGCCCTCTGTGGTGACTGTTCTGACCGAGCGAGACGCTCAGGTTCGGGAACGGCTGAGGCGGGAACTTGAGCAGTTCGATGCATAAGATTCATATACGGAGGTGGTAACCATGATAACCGCAATTAGTCTCATAATCGCCCTACTCAGTGTCGGTTTTGTCTTCTATCCCCTGTTTCGCATGCATTTCCGGACCTTTACCAACGTCAATGATCCATTAGAGGATCTGCTTGCAGAGCGCGACAATCTGTATACGACGATCAAGGATCTGGAATTCGACCATCTGGCAGGAAAACTTGACGAAGATGACTATGAATCGCTCCGATCCCAGTATGAAGCGGACGCCATCCAGGTGCTACACCATCTGGACGCATGGCAAGAAACCCGCCCTCCACTTGAGACAACAGAGCAAGAACAGGACCTGGTGGAGGCTGAGATCGAAAAATACTTACAGAGGCGAAAGCAGTCTCAGTAATCTACAACCGGCGTTTGTGTGTCATATCAAACGCAGTCCAGAACAATCATTTTCCGGACAAATTGATCATGTTGATCATGTCCGAGGAGGAAAAGCACCATGCATCGAACCTATCATTTCATAGGATTTTTCTGCGCATTCATCCTTTTGGTTGGGAGTGTTCATGCTCAAGAAACATCAGGATGGCAGATCGATCAGATGAAGGTAGCCATCTGGCCAGAATATGATGATTCACGTGTGTTTGTCACCTATCGTGGTACGTTGATGGGGGATGCCTCTCCACCCGTAGATATTCGGTTGCTGTTTCCGGAAGGAGCGGAAATCTCTCATACCTGTGGCATCACACCGGACGAGGAGCATCTGTGCCGTCTGGCGAAACTCACAGACCAAGCTGAAGGTCTGGAGGTCAGCTATGCAGTCCCGACCCGCGAGTTTCTGGTGGAAGTGTACTATAACCCTTTCACGGGAGGATCTGCGCGGAATTTCGAATATCCTTTTACAGCAACCTACCCCATTCAGCAATTGACCATAGAGGTACAAAAACCTCTGCGTTCTACCAGCTTTCAGGTGAATCCAGAAGCCCCGGAAACGTCATCCGATGCCAAGGGGTTTCATTACTATCGGACAACCTATCAGGATGTGCAGCCGGGGCAGGCTATCACAACTGCAATCAGCTATGCGAAGGATGATGACCGTCCATCGATTCAACCTCAGCGTCAAACTGCACCTGCAGCCTCCGGTCGTACCGGGACGTCTTCCCAGGCTCCGGTAACGGTTGCCATCGTCATGGCTGCCCTGATCACACTCGCACTCGGCGCGTACTGGATACGCACCACCGCTTCCCGGAGACACCCTGGGGCCAGCAACAAACGGACATCACAAAAGTCATCAGGATCACGCTTTTGCCCCATGTGCGGTGGGAAAGTGAATGGACAACACCAGTTCTGTGC
>JAJRTO010000394.1 GCA_024278235.1 Candidatus Poribacteria bacterium | reverse complement strand
GCTATCGCTCTCCTGATGTTTTCACGGAGACCATTTTAGCTTCTGTTTGGTCTTCGTGCAACAGAAATCTCGTCGTTTCCAGGAACACGCCTTTCTGGGTTGAATTCCCCCTGCACTGGTCGTTTGACTCGTTAGACGCCGTAAACGTCTGTGACGTTGGCCGGGATATGCAGCAAGTTCACACCCATGTGCTCCAGCCCGCACCGGATCAAGTGTTTTCGCGGTGGTACGTTTGGATCTCTCTAATGCTTGCCCTGGCGTGTGACTTCTGATAAGATGAACGATGAGACCATCTCTGAAAGGAACCATGCATTGAATCGTCCAACATTTGAAGATATCGTCGAGGCTCATCGATTCATCAGCCCATACCTACCCGCGACGCCACTGGTTCACACATGGCGTTTGTCGCAAATACTCCTGTGCGACTACTACTGCAAATGTGAGAACCTCCAGCCTGTGGGGGCCTTCAAAGTGCGCGGAGGCGTCTATCTGGTGGGCACGCTGAGTGATGAAGAAAAGCGAGTAGGGGTGATTTCTGCCAGCACCGGTAATCACGGACAATCTCTGGCCTTTGCGGGCCATCTCTTTGGCGTGCGTGTTGTGATCTATTCACCGGCGGAGAATGCCAATCCTGTGAAACTCCAGGCCATGCGCGACCTCGGAGCAGAAGTCCGATTGCATGGGCGTGACTTTGATGAGGCGCGGGAAGAAGTCGAACGTATCGCTGAGATGGAGGGTTTCCGTTATGTGCATTCCGCGAATGAACCCAAACTGATCGCCGGTGTCGGCACCATGGGGTTAGAGATCTTCGAAGATTTACCCGATGTGGATGTCATCCTGGTGCCAGTCGGCGCAGGGAGCGGTGCGTGCGGAAACGGCATCGTTGCCAGACACCTGAACCCCGGAACCCGCGTGATCGGCGTTCAATCCGAAGCAGCCCCCGCCATCCGGCATGCCTGGAAGGGACGCCATCTCAAGCCCTATCCAACGATGGCAACCCGGCATGAAGGTCTGGCGACTCGCGTCCCCTTTGAACTCACGACCACCATCTTGTGGGATGTGCTGGATGACTTCGTTCTGGTGAGTGACGAGGAGATCAACGAAGCGATTTACCTGCTGGCAAGAGATGCGAAACTCGTCGTAGAAGGTGCTGGCGCCGCTCCATTAGCCGCAGCGATCAAGCTGCGTAAGGAATTGCGGGGGCAGCGGGTGATCGGCATCGTCAGCGGGGGGAATATCTCCATAGAGGATTTCAGCCGAAGCGATGCGGGCTTCGGCTGAAATGGGCTAAGCAGACAACACACTTCGTTTGGCTGCCTCTAATACGTTCAGACAGAGCATGGCATTGGTCATCGGGCCGGTACCCCCCGGTACTGGCGTGATCATCCCTGCGACCTCGGCCGCTTCTTCATAAGCCACGTCGCCGACCATTTTGCCATCGACATCGTTGACACCAAAATCAACGACCACGGCCCCTGGTTTGATCCAATCCCCCCTGACGATCTCCGCGCGGCCCACAGCGACGCACAGGATATCGGCCTGACGGCAGACCCCTGCGAGATCATCTGTCCGGGAGTGACAGACAGTAACGGTGGCGTTTTCGCGCATCAACAGCAGAGCCATCGGCTTGCCGACGATGCTGGAGCGTCCGACAACGACAACGTTTTTGCCCTCGAATTCGATGCCGTGGCGGGCCATTAGCTCCATGCCACCGGCTGGCGTGGCTGGCACAAAAAAAGGCCCCACGCCCGCAGGTCGTCCGGTCGGTGCTGCGAGGGCCAATCGCCCTGCGTTGACTTCGTGCACACCATCCACATCCTTATCGGGGGAGAGGGCTTTCTTGACCTCGGCCTCGTCGATCCCTTTGGGCATCGGCTCCTGAATCATGATGCCGTGGACATTGGAATCGGCATTCAACCTGGCGACCAGGGCCACCAATTCCTCCTGAGTCGCCGTCTCAGGTAACACGTGAAGCTGCGAATCCATGCCGTGTCCCGCCATCGTTTTCTTGATCGCGTTGGCATACCATACGGAGCCTGGATCTTCACCAGCGCGCACCACAGCGATGGTCGGCGTAACGCCGGTTCCCTTCTTGAATTTAGCCACCGCTTTTTTGATCTCGCGCCGCATTGCCCTGGCCGTGGCTCTTCCATCCAAAATCGTTGCACTCATTTTTTCCTCCAAAGTTACAGCTTGCTCGCCACATAGTCGTAGATCTGATCTCGCATGTCCCCTTTGCCAAGCAGTAAGCTCTCCAGATGAGCGCGCTTCTCGGCCACGAAGTCCTGATCCTTGATAGATCCCAGGTTGATAAGCACGTTCAAAGCGGAGCTACGCAAGGCCGCTTCAGCCATCAACACCGCCACACCTGCATCGCTCACAGCCCAGACGTTTCCCTTCTCCGCAGCGGGCATGCAGAGATCCATCACCTTAGACGCTGCCTCTGCAATGCGCAACGGCACGTCGGTTGCCACCTTCAGCGCGGCCTGCATGGCATTGGTCCGCTCCGTCTTCTCCTCGTCAGTGCCGCGTGGCATCTTGGCTGCCACCGAGTAGGCCGTATAGGCTTTGACATCCTCTTCCAGCAGATCAGCCAATTCCTGACGCAGTGCTTCCGATTTGGACAATAAATCCTTGATATCTGCCTGCACACCAGCATATTTCTTCTTGCCCAGGGTCAGGTTGCAGACCATGCTGATCAATGCGGCTCCCAGGGCCCCACTCAGGGCAGCGACACTCCCGCCACCAGGAGCAGGGGCGTTGCTCGCCAGTTCACTGAGAAAATTGGTTACCGGTTTGTCTGTCAGTTTCACGACCGTTTGTCCTCCCGATTGAGTTTTTGTTGAAATATGGTTATCAAGATAGCATCGCGCTAGGTATTCCTCTATCATGTATTCTAACAGGTACGCTCCGGTCTATCAAGTGCGTTATCTATTAGTGACATTAAGCTGCCAACTCGCGCTACTCGATCTCCGAAATCACACGCACCGTCTCACGGGCAACGATGATCTCTTCATTCGTGGGTACGACCAGGATCGTCACGCGGCTCGTATCTGTGGAGATCACCGTCTCTGTGCGCTCATTTTTTTCAGGATCGAGTTCGATTCCCATCCATTCCAGGCCGTCGCAGATCGCCGCCCTGCTTCGGGTGTCGTGTTCACCAATTCCGCCGGTAAACACGAGGGCGTCGATGCCTCCGAGAGTTGCCACATAAGCTCCGATAGTCTTCTTGACATTGTTATGGAAGGTATCCACCGCCAACCGCGCTCGGTCGTTACCTTCTGCTGCTGCCCTCTCAAGATCACGCATATCGCCGCTCACACCAGCAATCCCCTTGAGACCTGCATCCCGTATCAGCATCTCTCGGACCTCGTCAAAAGAGAGTCCCTCCTGTTCCATGACATAGAGCACAGCAAAGGCATCCAGATCGCCACAGCGTGTCGACTGGATCACTCCTGCCTGCGTGGAATAGGACATGCTGGTATCCACGGATTGTCCACAGCATATCGCACACAGCGAGGAACTACCACCCAGATGCGCCGAGATGAGCTTCAATTCCCCGGCAGGACGATTGAGCAGTTCAGGAACACGTTGGGAGATGTATCGATGGGATGCTCCGTGGAAACCGTAACGGCGGACACCATATTTTTCAACCCATGAACGTGGTACACCCAGCTCATAGGCGTAGTCCGGGATGGTCTCGTGAAACCAGGTCTCAAACACGCCAACCATAGGCGTCCGGGGGAGCAGCTCCCGGAAGGCATGGATCGCAGCGAGATAAGCGGGATTGTGCAAGGGTGCAAGCGGAATATTCGCTTCCATCGCCCGGAGCGTCGTTTCGTCAAGAAGGGCTGAACGCGTGATGCCACGCGCATAGACTGTCTTGAACCCCACCCCACTTAACGACTGCAGGTCGTCAAGCACACCGATCTCTTGGTCGGTGAGTAAGCGCAGCACATGCGATACAGCGTCATTGTGGGTAGGAGCATCGATTTCACCGGTGAGATCATGGTTATTCGGAACCTGGTGCGTGAAGAGAGAAGGCGGATTACCGATCCGTTCAACGGAGCCTTTCGCAAGCAGGGCTTCCGTCCGCATATCCAGCAATTGGTACTTATACGATGAACTCCCGACATTAGCGATCAGTATGAGCATGGTTGTTTGTTCCTTTCGCATGTGCTCCGAAGCAGTTGGGCATGGATCCGGATTCACCCACGAATCATGATAGATCGATCTCGTGGATTGCGCACAACCACATAGCAGTTGTGCCATCAGCAGATAAGTGCCATGCACGGCATCGAAGATACAGCGGATTTCTTCCCGGACGAGGAGGGTGGGCAGATGCTTCGGTTCCTCCGTTGGCTAGTTCCCGGAGGGCTTGTCGTTGCTTTGCGTTCAGTTTTATGGTATGATCCTGTGGATTTAGGAGGAACAAGGCATTCCTCATTGAGAATGGGTTTACGCAGAGAGATTTTTCGGTGGAAGTATTATACAGAATTTTTTCTGCATAATCAAGAG
>JAJRTO010000026.1 GCA_024278235.1 Candidatus Poribacteria bacterium | reverse complement strand
GTTCCTTTGTCACACAATAATCGAGTGCAGGAGCACTCTCCCACGCTGGCTCAAGGTGAACGCGGATTGGCTACGACCTGATCCGCGAAATCCTACAAATCCGTGTTCTAAACCCAAAATTTACCGGGCGCCGCTTCGCGCGGCGCAGCACTGAGCACAGCTCAGTGCACCAAGGGTCCAAGGGCCCAAGGACCCAGGGTTAAAACGAATCCTGGACGCAACGAAAGCCGTAGTCGCTGAACCTACGCGATGGGCCGCTCCAGACGCGGGAGGCGGCCCGTAGGATGCTCGAATAACTGACCCACGAACCGCCGCGTAAAACGCGATAGCTAGATGAGTTTGCTCCTTTTGGGTTCTCCCTCGGTGAACGCGCGTAGTAACCCGAATCGTACCAGTCCGAGCACCACTCCCACACATTTCCCGCCATGTCGTACAGACCATAGCCGTTCGGAGAAAAGCTACCCACAGGACCAGCCCAGTCGGACCAGATGTCTTTGCCTCCTGTGCCACTGTAGTTGGCGTCATTATGGGAAACGTCATCACCCCAGGGATACCGCTTTCCAACCAGTCCCCCGCGAGCCGCCTTCTCCCATTCAGCTTCAGTCGGAAGACGCTTCCCTGCCCACTCGCAATATGCTTTCGCATCGTTCCAATCCACACCTACCACTGGCTGCTCGGGAGCATTGAATGTTAAGTCATTCCAGTGACTTGGTGTCCTATGCCCTGTGGATTCCATGAACTGCCCGTACTGCGCATTCGTCACCTCATACACGTCTATGTAGAAGGCATCGAGATACACCGTGTGCACAGGACGTTCATCGGGATCGCCTTCGCTGAACGCATCGCCCATCTGGAACTCGCCCGCCGGGATGAGTGCCATTGGCGCTCCTGCCACCCCATCGTTGGCAGTGATCTTAACGCGATAGTTCACGCCGTAGACGTTGGGCACGTCCGCGCCGGCGTCCCAGACGATCTGTTTGCCCGCGCCGGGCGCGATGCCGGATCCCACATCGCCTGTGAAACTGGTTGCGGGCACGGTGAACGTGCTCCCGCCGTCGTCGGAGACCGCCACTGTGATGGTCAGCAGGTCGCCGTCGGGATCGTCCACGTCGTAGCTGATGTCCACCAGCTTCGTGCCGGGCCGCTGTTCGGTATGGACGTTGGAGACAAAGGGAGGGCGATTGTCATCCTGCGCTCGCACGAGGAGGGCAACGCCGGTGATTGCCGTCAGTACAACCATGCTGATAAGGGATAGTCGTTTCATTGAGATCCTCCTCTTGACATATTACCACGACACTTCATGGTGTGATGTTTGAAACAGGGAACACATGGAGGCCCGGACGCGGCAACCGCACCCCGGGCTACGTTTACCTGATTGTTGTGATTTCCTTGCCCTGGCTGAAAAAGTCAGTGACTGACAGACATCTTACACGATCCGTGAGGATAGATCAAGCAAGGACTGTCAACGAATTGCAGTCCGCTTTGAGAAATCCCCCTCAATCCCCCTTTACGAAAGGGGGAAGCTGTTCCCTCCTTTGAAAAAGGGTTTTCTCAGAATGATACAATCTCAAGAAAAAGCGCGCGTGTGTTCTCTGTACATTGTTCAAAATCTGTTAGAAACTGTTTCACCGCACTCTCTTGATTGTCTGTGTAGCCCAAACGCCGGGCCAGTTTTTCGAGGTCATTTTCACGAGTTGGCAGAGCGTTCAGAGGGCGGTCGTGAACGATGCGCAGGCGATTCTCCACCATTCGGAGGAAACAATAGGCTCGCTCCAACTGTTGTTGCTGTTCCGAAGTCAACGCTCCGATTTCCGTGAGGTGCATGAGCGCGTCGAGAGTGTTGGGAGTACGGACTTCTGGATGTCTGGGGCCTACCAATAATTGTAGTATCTGAATGATAAACTCGATGTCGACGACCCCGCCATATCCAACCTTGACATCCTTGCGTCGAACCGGTGCTTTCTTCTGTTTTCGCATGCGGGTATGTACTATCTCGGCTATCTGTTCCTTTGTGAGTGGCGTTGAGTAAGTGAACTCGTGTGCGATCACCATGAAAGCCTCACCCAGAGCAACATCCCCCGCTACCGGACGAGCCTTGATCAACGCCTGCCTTTCCCATACCTCAGCACGATGCTGATAGTAGTCACGATAGCCATCGAGCGAGAGCGCAATGGAACCGCCCTCCCCAAATGGTCGCAAACGTAAATCCACATCGTAGATCGCACCTGCCCCACGTGGTTCCTTTAGCTGGGACACGATCTCTTGTCCGACCTTGGTGAAATAATCGATATTGGGGTGTCCGTGCGTGGTTGTTCCATCCGTACCGTAAACAAACATCAAGTCAAGATCGGAGCTGTAGTTGAACTCCTCTGCCGCGAGTTTACCCATACCGATGATCGTGAAAGGGACAGGATTCCCTGATGCATCCCGGGGTTCACCGAGTTCCTCTGAGACATCATCCCGGATGACATCGAGCGCACGCTGCAAGACTATCTCGGCAAGGTGAGTGAGTTCCGATGTCGTTGTGGTGAGTTCTGCCTCACCCAGAATATCCCGGACACCGATACGTAGTATCTCAGAATTCTTGAAGCGTTGGAGTGCTTCGAAGGGCTTGTCTCTCGTGGGGACCAACATGGCCTCCGCTTCTCGCTGCATATCCTCGAAGGTACGGAGATCCGTCAACCATTCCGGGCGGCTGAACATGTCGATGAGTTCCGGTGTCTGGATCAAGATCTCTGAGAGAAACTTACTCGTGCCACCGAGCTTGGTGAACAATTCAATAACGTGCGGAGATTCTGCAAATAGTGTGTAGTAGACGGATCGACCACCTGCACTGGTGATGAAGGCCTCCAACTGATTCAGAGCCATATCCGGATCGGGCGATTCACTCAGGTACTGCAAAAGCTTAGGGGCAAACTTCAGGAAAATCCGCTTCGTTCTCGGTGTGAAGCGGACACGTGCCGTCCCTTGAGCAAGCAACTTCAGACGCCGGTGTGCAGCGCGTGGATCCTGAAACCCATACGGCCTGAGCAGGTGCGTTATTTCCTGAGGGGATTCTGCATCGAGTAACAGTATTACATTGAGTTGATCTTCTTGCTGTGCAGGTTGCAGTTGTGCCTCATAGATCTGTCGGATCCGTTGTCGGTGACGATCATAGTCCGCCAGAAAAGCGGATACCTCGTCACTTTTCTCTCCCCCGCTCTGTGGTCCGTCTGCCGAATATCCCATCATCCGCGCAAGTGTCAGCAGATCCTCATGTTTCTGTGGCAAGTGATACACCTGGCGGTCATCCATCATCTGAATCCTGTGTTCCACACGACGCATGAAACGATAGCCTTCGAGCAAGGCGGTGACTTCGCTTTCTGGCAAGTAGCCCGACTGCTGGAGGGCGCGGAGGGCATGGATTGTATTCGTCTGACGGAGTGCAGGCTGAAGCCCGCCCTGGATCAACTGAATACATTGTACAACGAACTCAACATCACGAATGCAACCAGGGCCTAGCTTGACATGTGTCGCAGGAGGTCCCTTGAGAGAGATCCGCTTTTCGATACGCATCTTCGTCTGATGGATATCCGATTTGATCGCCTCAATATCCTCGTGCGTCAGAAACCCCTGATACACGAAAGGTCGGATTCGGGCGAGGAATTTTTCTCCGAAGGATAGATCCCCTGCCGCCGGTCGAGCTTTGATCAGAGCTTGCTGTTCCCAGATCTCGCCCCAGGTTTCATAGTAGCTCTCATAGCTGTCGATGGAACGCACGATGGCTCCTGCGGCACCTTCCGGGCGGAGACGGATGTCCACACGGAAAACATAGCCCTCGGCTGTGATCTGACTCAGACTATTGACGATGAATTCACTCAGTTTTGTGAAATACTCCCGATTATCAAATCCCAGGCTCGTCGTTCCCTCATCAGAGTAAACAAACAGAATATCAATATCAGAACTGAAGTTTAATTCCATCCCGCCATGTTTGCCCATCGCAATGACACAGAACGCATTGGGCTTGAGATCGGAGGCCGGGGAGTCGAGAATCTCATCCTGCATCGTGTGTCTCAGATCTTGTGCCTCAGGTTTCGTGGTTGGTTCACCATACTTCCCGGCAAGTTCCGATATTCCTATCTCATACGCCACTTGTAGCGAAACATCGGCAAGGATCGCCAGCTCTTCGGTAACCGCTTCGATATCAGCGATCCCCAGAAGATCACGTATTCCGATACGCAATGCCTCACGGTTCTTGAGGCGTCGCATTGCATTCCATTTGTGTTCCAGAGAGTGCAGGAGTCGCGTACTCCTCCGAAGTTCCTGAAGGAGATCATCCCGATCCCGTGGAGCGTTCAATACCCCGGGTTCGATGAGCCATTCAAAATATTCGGGATTGCGGATCAACGTCTCTGCGAAATACCGGCTGGCACCGAGCGGAACCGTAAGAATCCGAATGAGTGCAGGGACATCCCTGAGCAACTGATAGAGAATCCGCACATCAAACACCGATCGGGTAAACCTATCGAGATGGTGGAGACATACCTGGGGATTCGGGGAGTGACAGACTGAATC
>JAJRTO010000393.1 GCA_024278235.1 Candidatus Poribacteria bacterium | reverse complement strand
TGGGTCTATCTTTAGATACTCAATCGCAATTTTATCACCGAGTCGATAGCGTTCCCGATGCTCCTCGAAGAACGCCCGTGCTTCGTCATCACTGACCTGAACAGCTCCCTGGAACTCCGAGTTGCGGAACCGAATATATTTGATCTTGAGCTTCTCATTCCGCTCGCGGTAGGCTGCTCGCACTTCCTCATCCGTCACAACCGCCAGATTCTCAATCAGTTGCTTCAGGCGTTGCTGTTCCAGACTTTGAGCGATAGAATTTCGGTATTCCTTAGCATGGCCACGCTGGCTGAGGGTTTGATAGTAATCATAACCCAGATCCAGAATACGTTGATCCACCTCATTCTTACTGACATTTATATTGAGCGCCTGTATCTGCTGGCGCAACAACACTTCATTCACGATCTGATCTGCGGCACGCCGCTCAAGATCTGCCTGGGAGAGGTTCGCCCGGCTGTACTGTCGACTGATCGTTTCAACAGCACGTTCAAAAGCCTGCTGAGAGATCTCATCATTGTTGACTCTGAGAGCAATCGCCTTTTTGATGGAAAAAGGATTGATGCTACCACCAGCGCCCCAGACCAAGAACATCGTGATTAAGAAAGCAAAGGTCGTACCCACGATGAGGAGGAGGGTCACTTTCCCTTTGCGAAGAAATGCCATTATCATAGGTTTTTTCTCCTTGAGAAAATCGTAGCTTCCACGGCAAATGTAGTATATAATACTGTATCATTCAGTGCTTTGCAAGGACTTTTTCTGAGGTTCATAAAGTAACCTCGCCGGGATAGGAAAAGGGGATTCAAATGGCTTCATATCGTGTTGGGATGATTGGCTGCGGTGGTATTTCACGTACGCATGCGCGTGGCTTCAACGCATTGGCACAGGCCCAGGTTGTCGCAGGGGCGGATATTCGTCAGGAAGCAGCGGATAGATTCGCAGAAGAGTTCGGCATCACGGCATCCTATACGGATTATCAGGAAATGCTTCAGAAAGAAGAACTGGACATTGTGAGTATCTGTACCTGGCATGGCACACATGCAGCGGCAACGATTGCGGCCGCTGAAAATGGTGTTAAAGCTATCCTGTGTGAAAAGCCGATGGCCACCAGTCTTGCCGAAGCGGACCAGATGGTCCAGATATGTGAGGAACATGATGTCAAGCTGGTGATTGGGCATCATCATCGTTTCAATGCGCGGAACACGCGAATCCGACAATTGATCCAGGAAGGAGCCATTGGACGACCGGCGGTACTGAATAGCCGGGCGGGGGATGGATTGTTGAACAATGGAACACATGCCATTGATCGGATGCGTTACTGGCTCGGTGATCCGGAGACTGAATGGGTCATGGGACAGGTCGAACGCCAGACGGATCGCTACGAACGCGGTGAGCCTATCGAAGACCGATGTATCGGTCTCATCGGCTTCGCCGGTGAAACACGAGGGATCATCGAGGTGGACACGCCCGGATCTCCTCCGGGTGAGATGATCATCTTTGGCACAGAAGGGACTATCAAGAACGCAGGGGAAGGATTACTGCTCCAGAATGCCGGCACGAACGGTTGGGAAGAAGTCGATGTTCCTCCGGACACCAACCAGTTTGCCGAACTGATCGCATGGATGGAGGGTGGCCCTGAGCATCGTGGGGTGGGTAAGCAGGCACATTACACGGTGGAGATCATGATGGCGATCTATGAATCAGTGCGTTTGCGGCGACTCGTCGAGATACCTCTGCAAAATCGTGAATCCCCTATCAAGCAGATGATCCGCGATGGTACTTTGCCCGTCATCATCGAAGGGAAGTATGATATTCGCGCCTGACCATACACGCAGTTCTCTGTCTTGGAAGAATTTCCACGGAACCCGGCGGATCTCCTTGATCGCACATCTCAGGGATTGCTTCTTCGCATCGGGGATGGAAAGGGCAGCCTGATATTCGTTGGAAGGGATCGGGCACGGATCCGGCGATGACTTTGAGACGACCTCCCGGCTGTACCCCACGCCCCGGAATAGATTGCAGGAGCGCGCGCGTGTACGGATGTTGGGGCTGAGTAAAAATCTGCTCCACGTTTGCTTCTTCAACGATCCGCCCCAGATACATCACTGCGACACGATCCGCCATTTCAGCGACGATCCCCAGATCATGTGTGATCAGCAGAATGGACATACCGAATTCTGCCTGCAGATCACGCATCAGTTCCAGAATTTGCGCCTGAATAGTCACATCGAGTGCCGTAGTGGGTTCATCGGCAATCAACAGAGAAGGTTGACAGGAAAGCGCCATCGCAATGATGGCACGCTGCCGCAATCCACCGCTCATCTCGTGCGGATATTGGTTGAAGCGAGCCGGGGCATTAGGGATTCCAACACGTTCCATCATGCGGATCGCATGGGCTTTGGCTTCAGATTTTTTCATCTGTGTGTGGAGCCTCACCGCCTCCATGATCTGATCGCCCACTGCGTGTACAGGACTCAGGGATGTCATCGGTTCCTGGAAGATCATGGAGATCTCTTTTCCTCGGATCTGACGGATTGCTGTTCCCTCGTCCTCCAGATCCGTGAGTATCACATCGTTCCCCTCGCCATGAAGCACGATCTGCCCGGATACGATCTGTCCCGGAGGAGAGATCAGTCGCAGTATCGAAAAAGCCGTGACACTTTTCCCACAGCCGCTCTCGCCAACGATAGCTACTGTTTTGCCCTGTGGGATCTCAAGATGAACCCCGTCCACAGCACGCACAGTGCCCTCGTCAAGGAAGAAGTATGTTCGCAGGTTGTCTATGCTGAGCAAAGGTGCCATAGTTCATACCATCTGGAATGACATGAATCCGTATTCGTTATCTCGCATACGGATCGGCAGCGTCACGCAGGCCATCCCCCATGAAGTTGAAGGCCAGAACCGTTAAGATCACGAAAATGACAGGTGTCAGCAACCAGGGCTGGAAGGCTACTGCCTGGACATTCTGGGCTTCCTTGAGCAGAACGCCCCAACTGGTGATGGGTGGCCGCAACCCCAGTCCGAGGAAGCTCAGAGCGGTCTCTCCCAGGATCATCCCAGGCACGGCTAAAGTAATGCTCACGATAATATGGCTCATGAAAGATGGGAGCAGATGCCGCCACATGATGCGCCATTTGCTTGCGCCGGCGAGCAGAGCCGCTGTGGCGAAATCTTCCTCGCGGAGGGACAAGATCTTGCCCCGCACCTGACGTGCCAGTCCCGTCCAACCAATCAATGAGAGGACGACGGTGATCCCCATGTAGATTTGCAGTGGAGACCACGATCCTGGTAACGCTGCGGATAGAGCCATCCAGAGTGGGATCGAGGGAAAAGAGCGAAGGATCTCGATGGCGCGCTGAACGAGGTTATCCACCCATCCACCATAGTAACCCGATAGCACGCCGATGGTCAGCCCCAAGATGAAGCTCAGTGTGACACCTACCAGACCAATCGTCAATGAGATCCGCGCTCCGTAGATGATCCGTGAAAGCATGTCACGTCCCATTGAATCCGTGCCGAGAAGGAATAGAGTGCCACCCGGATCCACCCCCAACAGATGTAGATCGGTCTGGAACAAGCCCCAGAACCGGTAGGGTTCTCCCCTGACCAACAGGCGAAGTGGATAACGCTGGCTGGTATCCTCCGCATAGAACTTCCGCAGCGTCTCCGGATGCCTTTCTCCTCTGAGTCGATAGACGAATGGCCATGGATGAAAACCATCATCAGCGAAGAAGTGCAATCGCTGCGGTGGCGCGTAGGCATAGGCAGTATCTCGGTACATCAGTGGATATGGGGCCAGAAACTCGCAGAACACGGCCAGTCCATAGAGCGCGAAGATCACCATGCTCGCTCCGACAGCCAATTTGTGTTTGCGGAATTTCCACCACATCAGTTGCCATTGAGACGCCGTATAGAGTTCTGTATCCGCCATTTCGGCATCCAGATCTGGCGATTCTGAGGGTGGCGGATGATCGGTTCGAGTTTCGAGATCTGTGTCATCCGCATTATCCGTGTTCCATCTTCTGTGGGTGATCCATGGGATGATCATCGTTCCCGTCCCTCATATCGTATCCGTGGGTCCAGCCAAAGCAACAATAGATCCGAGATCAGTGTGCCAATGACGGTGAGCGTGCTCAGCATCATCACCATACTGCCGGCCAGGTACATATCCTGGTTCATCAGTGCTCTCAGCAGGAGTGGGCCCGTGGTTGGCAGCCCCAGAACAACGGCTGTGATCACCGCTCCTGAAACGATCCCCGGCAAGACCCAGCCCACCGTGCTGATCAGCGGATTAAGGGCAACGCGTACCGGATATTTCAGCAATAATTTCAACCGTGGCACACCTTTGGCACGCGCTGTCATCACATATTGCTTGTGCAATTCATCCAGCAGATTACCGCGCATGACACGGATCAGTCCTGCAGTACCAGCCGTGCCGATGACAATCACAGGAATCCAGAGATGGGATAGCAGATCCGTGAACTTACCCACCGACCATGCTGCATTCTGGTATTCGGGTGAAAATAGACCACCTGCGCTCATGCCAAAGACCGAGTACCCGATATACATGCAGATGAGTGCAAGCAGGAAGTTCGGAGTTGCCAGACCGATGAAACCCACGAATGTAAACAGATGATCTCCCCAGGAATACTGTTTCACTGCTGAGTAGATACCGATTGGGATGGCAACAGCCCACGTAAACAGCAACGTCACCACAGAGATGATCGTCGTGAGAAGGATTCGCTCACCGATAAGTTGTTTGACAGGGCGATTCCACTCGAAAGACATCCCCAGATCTCCATGCAGAAGTCCCCCCGCCCATTTCACATATTGCACGTAGATCGGAGCATCCAGATTGTAACGTTTCCGCAACGCTTCTACCTCCTGAGCGTCAACCGTTTCACCGGTCTCCTCAAGCGCGGAGATATACGATGTCAGGTAATCACCAGGTGGAAGTTGGATGATCGCAAACGATATGATCGAGATGACCAGGAGCGTTGGGATCATCCAAAGAAGGCGATGGAGGATAAGATGGCTCATCCTTTATTTATCCTGTTCTCAATGGCATAGCACTCCGGGGCAGTATTCCCGGGTGTCCGGAACACCCAACCGGAGACGGCGACTTTCGGCACGTTCCGAAACGTGTCTTTTACCAGGAAGATGGACGGAAGATTCCCGATGATACCGATCACCCACAGATTACGTCGGTTTAACTCAAGGATCTCAAGGAAGAGTCGGATCTGTTCCGATTCATCAGGAGTCCGCTCAATCTGTCGATATAATTCCATGCAGCGTTGGATTTCAGGAGGTGGCACTTCTCCCTGCCTGCCATTGGTCTGATACCACCGTGCGTATCCGATGCCCTGGATCGATTCCTGGCTGAATGGAAAAAACCAGCGAGGATCCATCACGGGAACGAGTTCGTCAGCAGATCCCCACACCCCAACATCGTGCATCAAAGCGGCCTTACGAGTATAGAAGAGCTGTCTCGCCTCCAGTTTCAGTTCAGTTTTCACACCCACCTCAGTCCAGTATCCAGCAATCAGTTCAAAGACGGGGGTACTCAAGAACACAGATGCCATCTCAATCGAGATCCGCAGCGGCTTCCCATCGGGTCTGAGCCGAATCCCCGATTTGTCGCGCTCGATGAGTCCCATCTCATCCAGCAACTGATTGGCCTTTTCAGGACTATATTCGATATAAGCCCGCTCATAGGCCCGGGAGTAGAAAGGGGAGGCAGGAGGTGGTGCCATCTGACGCGGTTCCCCAACGCTGAAAAAACCGATCTCATTGAGTTCTTGCCGGTTGATAGCGTAGGAAAGTGCAATGCGGAATCTTCGGTCGTGGAAAATGCGTCTCAATACAGGGTCCTTGTGATTGAGATTCAGAGACAGTGTCGAATTGCCTCCGCCGCTCCCCAACCAGTGAAACACCCGATACCCTCTGGTTTTGCTGTGTTCCATGAAGAGCGGATAGTTGCTAAACTGGAGATGCCTGCCTTGCATTCCCATCTCCCCATTGATCGCCTTCAGGTTGATCGTCTCAGGATCGTAGATCTCGAATGTCATCGTGTCGATATAAGGGAGCTGATTACCATCGGGGTCTACCTTCCAGTAGTAGGGATTGCGTTCAAAGACAGCCGGTTGCGCCGGGGGTGGCTTTTTCACAATCCAGGGCCAGAGCCTGGGGATTTCAGGGTTGCGCCACTCCACCTTATCCTGATAAAGCTGGTACCAGAGATCGAAACCGGACTCTCTCGCCATCTCCTCAAGCTGTTCCTTCGGCACATAATCGGGATGGTACTGCTTGAGATAGTGTGCAGGGGATTCAGCGACCTGATATCCCCGCCCCGAAGCGAGTGCCTTCAGAAAAAGCCCATAGGGAGTCTTGAACCGGAAGCGCACCGTATAGTCATCCACCTTTTCTACTTGCATCAGTTCACCATCTCTTTGGAATTCCTGCGGAACCACCGGGGTCAGATCTGGATTTTGCAATATATGCTCATACCAGAACAAGATATCATCTACCGTAAAAGGTTGTCCATCGGACCAACGTATCCCCTGATGCAGCCAGAAAGTATAGGTACGTCCCTCGTCCTCGATCTCCCAATGGGATGCCAGGTTGGGTAGAACCTTCCGGGCCATTGGTCCCCACCGAACGAGTCCATCGTAGGCAAGTCTGGCTTGAAAGATACCCATATCGGAGGGGCCCGTCGCAAATCGCGTCCATGTGCCACCATAGGGGCCCATCTGATCAGGTGGGATGATCACCAGAGGATTCGCAGGTAATCGCTCATTGACTGGTGGAAGTTCCCCTGCCCGGACACGCTCCGCCAACATCGGCGCTTCATGGAAATCGCTACCCCGTTTGGGGCCCCACTCGCCGATGGAATGGGTCCTGCTTGCATTCGCTGGTGATCCCTGCTGAGGAGGCGAGGCCATCTCTTGGCCCTCCGATTCCACATCCACCCTCCCCCCTGATCTGTAGGCCCGAGGGTTTGTTTCTAGCGTGGTTGCAAGCTGTTCCAGCACATTGAGATCGACTTTCCCGGAACCGGAAAGATACCAACTGAGGTAGGCGAAGATTTCCACCAGCAGAAAAAAGGCCAGGAAGACGGCGCCTAACCCGGCCAGGAAGCGTATCGTTTGTCTGAGTTTTCTGTTCTTGCTCATGAATGTCATGTTTGACATCAAGTTTCCGGTCTCTTGCTCTGATAGATGATCAATATCCCTATTCAAGCCCGGCCAATTTCAGTGCTTCTGCAAAATGGCAACGCACAAAGTGATCTGGTTCGAGTTCCCGGAAAGCCGGCTCCTGTTGCTGACAGTCTGGTTCTGCGTAGCGGCATCGTGGATGAAACACACAACCAGTGGGGAGAGCACTGGGATCGGCAACTTCGCCGGAGAGGAGTATCCGCTTGGCTCGGCGACGAGGCTCTGGTATGGGAACCGCTGATAGGAGGGCCTCTGTGTATGGATGTTTTGGTTCCCTGAATAGATTGTCTACCGTAGTCAATTCCACAAGCCGTCCTGCATACATGACGGCAACCCGGTCGGATATATGTCGCACAACGCTCAGATCATGGGCAACAAACAGATAGGTCAGTCCAAAACGCTCTTGCAATTCCTGTAGCAGATTGAGCACCTGAGCCTGGACAGAAACATCGAGTGCTGACACAGGTTCATCGGCGACGATCAACTTTGGGTGCAACGCCAGAGCACGTGCGATCCCAATGCGCTGACGTTGTCCACCGCTGAAGGCGTGGGGATAACGACGCAGATGCTGCGGTTTCAATCCGACCTGAACCAAAAGCTCACGAACCCGATCCTCTCGCTCATGCTTGTCAGAGATCCCATTCACCAGCAGGGGTTCACCGATAATATCGAGCACCGTCATGCGGGGATTCAGCGAGGAATAGGGGTCTTGGAAGATCATCTGTGCATGGCAGCGCAGATCTTTCAGCGTTTTCTGAGAAGCGCGGGCGATGTCAATGGTCTTGCCATCCACTCGAAACCAGACCTCCCCGGAAGTAGGGGTCAGGGCACGCAAAACGGTGCGTCCAACGGTCGTCTTCCCGGATCCGCTTTCTCCGACAAGTCCAAGACACTCCCCTTCATGCAGGTCGAAGCTGACCCCGTCGACAGCCCGCACGTAACCTATGACGCGATTGAAGAATCCCTGAACAATGGGGAAGTGTTTTTTCAGATCACGAACCTGTAGAAGTG
>JAJRTO010000392.1 GCA_024278235.1 Candidatus Poribacteria bacterium | reverse complement strand
TGTGCCCTGTGTGCGGTTCTGCCGTGGAAGCAAAGTACTCCAACACCACTTCAAGTCGCTTCACATCGAACTTCGTGCTAAAGATGGCGAGATGTCCGAACAGGATTTTGAGGATAAGATCAAGGAAGCCTGCGCTCAATTGGGAATTGACATAGATGAATAGGGGCTCCTGTTATGAGCACGATCTCAGAGCAAGCAACGCAGGAATTCCGGCATTCAGGCATCTGGTGGTTGCCAGACACACCCCAGAACTCAGTTGGTGGGGAACTCACCTTCGCCCGGCGATCTGCATATTTTTCCATGTTACCGTCCAATCCGAATCCTAACGGCCGTTCCAACTCTGCTCAAATGGGCAAGTTCGCCCACAGAATCCCACCTGCCTGAAAGTGCGGATGACCACGTCTATTCTATGGGGCCCTATTCAGTTTATCAAGTCTGTTGAATCTGTTTTGTGAACTCTATTCTTCTCTTGACGCCGCCTCCTATTGCTGCGAAAATATACTCGGTTTTCGACAATCGGAAATTGCTCAACGAAAAGGAGTTCACCGTTATGAGCAGAGCGCAGAAACCATTAGTGTTCCAGCATCAGATCATTGATCCCAATCCCTATGGCACGAAACACGATATTTGCCTGGTCGGTGACATCAATGGTGATGGTCGCAACGACATCGTCATCGCCTCCAAGTATGGCGAAAACAACCTGGTCTGGTATGAAAATCCGACCTGGGAACGTCATATCATCGGGACAACACACCTGGAAGCGGGTGGTGTGCTTGTGGACATCACCGGTAATGGCAAACTGGATATCGTCGCCGGCGCGCCGATGGATTCGGGTGGTCCCTACATCACAGGATACACGAATACGGGGCTATTCTGGTTTGAGTGTCCGGAAGATCCGACACAGAGGTGGCGATCCTATACCATCACATCGAGTTTCAGGAAATACCATGATCAGGATGTTGCGGATGTGGATGGAGATGGCGAAGTCGAGATCCTATTCGCTTCACAGGGTTCCAGAACCCTCGCCTACTTCGACATTCCCACGGATCCAAGAGTGTCTCCGTGGCCCGAAGATCACCTGCACATCATCGCCAGGGATGTCCACGTTGAGGGAGTCAAAGCCGCGGATCTGGATGGCGATGGTGAGATAGAAGTCATTGCGGGGCCAAACATCTTCAAGCGCAGTGCGGATGGAACCTGGGAACGGATAGAGCTACCTGTCGATCTGGATCCGCGTACTCTCGCAGCCATCGGTGATCTGGACGGGGATGGGGTGTTGGACATCGTTCTATCGGAGGGGGAACTGGACGAGGGACGCATCGTGTGGCTGAAAGGCCCCCATTGGGAGCCAACATTGCTAGGAACTGGATTCTTCAACCCGCATAGCCTGGAAGTGGCTGACTTTGATGGTAACGGACGACTGGATATCTTCGTCGGTGAAATGGGGCTCGGCAGGAATCTCAAACCACGCGAAGTGGTATTCCGGAATCGAGGCGGTGGTGAGTTCGAGATGGAAGTGATCGCGCATTTACCCACCCATGGCGCCAAAGTCGCCGATATGACCGGTAATGGGCTCCCCGACATCGTTGGCAAACCTTATAGCGCAGGCAGAGACCAGGTAGATCTACTGATCAACCTCACAGAACGTTAGGGATTCGGAAAGGATGAGACCGCTTATCCATGTATGATATTCTTATCCAAAATGCACAGGTTGCTGATGGCACAGGTGAGCCGCGTTACGCAGGAGACGTGGCCGTCTCAGGGGATACCATTGCCGCTTCAGGAGAGGGGCTGGATGCGCGCGCTCGGATAGTGATAGACGCCTCCGGTCAGATCGTGTGTCCCGGCTTTATCGATATCCATACGCATGCCGATATCGCGTTGATGGCCCACCCGGAACATGCGCCGAAGCTGATGCAGGGCGTAACGACAGAGGTGTTCTCCAACTGTGGGCTTGGATTTGCACCCGTAACGCCTGAAGGCTTGCGGCTTCAACGTGCAACCATTGCTGCGATCTTCGGCCCCGATGACGGCGTTTCATGGGATTGGACAAGTGTCAGCGAGTATCTGGACGTATTGGGGTCCAGACCCATCGGCACCAATGCCGCCTATCTGATTCCACATGGTGCTGTACGAGCATCGGTCATCGGCCTGGAGGAGCGTCCCGCAACGCCTCATGAAATCGCTAAGATGCAGGCTATGGTCGAAGAAGGGATGATTCAAGGGGCCTTCGGAATGTCGAGCGGCCTATGGTATGCACCGATGTGTTATGCCCTGATCGAGGAGTCCATCGAACTTTGTCGCGTCGTGGCCAGGTTCCATGGTCTCTACTCGGTACACATGCGGGATTATGGGGAACACATCGATGAGTCCCTCAAGGAAGTGTTTGAGATCGCTCGACAGTCAGGCGTTCGATTGCAGATCTCACATCTTGCTGCCGTGGGCCCCCATAATTGGGGAAGGGCCGGGGACTATATTGGGACACTCGATCATGCGCGAGAAGATGGTATCGATGTCGCATGCGATTCCTATCCTTATCTGGCGGGATCGACCTTGTTGCATGCTCTCTTACCATCCTGGGCTTCAGCAGGGGGTACCGATGCGATCCTCCAGCGACTCAAGGATCCCACTCAGCGTGAGCGTATCATCGCCGATCTGAAGCCGATTGGCCCCGATTGGAGCCGGGCTTACTTCTGTTCCGTTGCATCCGACAGTCGCCTGGAAGGGAAAAGCTTCACAGAGATTGCCGAGGCAAGAAAAGTGGATGTCGAATCCCTGATCTGTGATCTGCTTCTGGATTCCGAGCTGAAGGTTGCATTCCTGATCCACACCGGCAATGAAGCTGATGTACAGCAGCTCATGCAGTATCCCTGGCAGGCAATTGGTAGCGATGGGCTGCATCTGGAAGGCAAGATCCATCCGCGACTTTATGGGACCTTCGCACGCTGTCTCGGACATTACGCGCGTGATCTGCAGGTGATCCCACTGGAACAGGCGATCCACAAGATGACCGGTCTGCCCGCCAGCCGTGTCGGACTCAGGGAGCGGGGATTACTCAAAGCCGGTATGAAAGCAGACATCGTTATCTTTGATCCGAGACTCGTCAGAGATCGAGCGACCTACGAATCTCCGTTACAGTATCCCGATGGCATCGGTTGGGTGATCGTGAATGGACAGCTCGCCAAGTCTGCCGGACAACCCACCGGGAACCTCAATGGCAGAGTGTTGTTCTAAAGGTGCGTTTACCATTGCACTGACGGGAAAAACATGCTAAAGTTTCTCCAGCGGAATTCAAGAATGATTTCCTGTGAATCTATCGGGTTAAACTCGTAGACTATGAATTTGAATTTTGAGGAACCTATGTATCAAATAGAAGATATCATTGAACGGATCATCTCCAACCTGACCGATAAGGACATCCATGCCCAGCTTCTGCCTTCCATTGTGGATGAATTGGGTCCAGAGATAGGCATTACTGGTGGTCGACTGTGGGAGCTGCGTGGTACCGATTATGTGCTGATCCAGAAGCATCGCGGTAAAAAAGATGTTCCACTCGGTTTCAGGATCCCAGACACCTATCCACCCATACAGATCCTTCGGAAAGAGGGATGTGTCTATCATGAGCGGGAAGATCAGATGCTCGACCAGAACCTGGAAGATGAGCTGGGGGTCGAGGATTTTGTGGCCGTGGCGATCGGTATCGATGCTGCCTACATTGCATCTTTTGATACCGCAACAAAGATAGACGTTGGCGAGCAATCAAAACTCCTGGCGAAACAGCAGAGGACCCTCCGACGCATTGCAAGGGCAACCGCAATCGCTTTGAATAACGCTTACAGACATCAACAGGCACTCAGAGAGCGAGATCTTGCCTATCGTATGCTACTCGACATGCTGCCAGATGCCCCACCACACTTCGGTGATTTCGACATCTATGGCAAGATCGTGTTTTCGACGCAGGTAGGGGGGGACTATTTCAACTTTATTCGACTCCCCAACGGCAATCTGAATCTGGTGATCGCAGATGCAAAAGGGCATGGCTTAAAGGCTGCGGCAACCATGTCATTGCTACACAACGCCCTCTTGAGAAGCATGGTACGCGCTGACGCACAGATAAACGAGGTCGTGACGAGGCTCAATCGGAAGTTGTTGAAACGAACGAGTGATGACAACTTTGTCACGATGTCCTATGGCGAGTTGAGCCTCGATGGGACACTATCCTACTGCAATGCCGGACAGATACCACCACTGCTGTTTGATGAGCGAGGGGTGACAGAACTCACGGTGGGGGGGCCTATCCTGGGAGTGTTGGACTCGATACCCTATCCTATTGGACGTGTCACGCTTGGCCACGGAAGTGTGCTTATACAGTACACCGATGGTATCGTCGAAGCTGCTAATCGGGAAGGGGAGCTGTTCGGCACGGAACGACTGATTGAGATCGTTCAGAAACACCATCGATGCAACGCGGAGGAGATCGCCAACGAGATACTGGAAGCCGCCAATCAATTTAGTGGCGTTCCTATGGATGATATGACCGTAGTTGTCGTGAAATCGACGGGTTAACGGAACTGGAAAGGTGGTCTGATATGGCTCCTCAACCGAATCTGATCCTGATTACAACGGATCAACAGCGCGGTGACTGCCTCGGATGTGACGGGCATCCGATGGTCGAGACTCCCTACCTGGATTGGCTCGCCTCCCGGGGGGCGCGGTTTCCACACGCTTATTCAGCGGTGCCATCTTGCATTGCCGCACGGAGCATCTTGCTGACAGGCATGGATCAATGGAACCTCGGACAGCTCGGCTATGTCGGCGGCAAGGAGTATGACTTCCCACATACTCTCCCCGGAGAATTGGCAAAAGCTGGATACCATACGCAGGGCGTTGGGAAAATGCACTTTTACCCTCAGCGTAAACTCCACGGATTCCACAATCTGGTACTGGATGAAAGCAGCAGACGAGAAGGCCACAATTTTATCAGCGACTATCGTCTCTACTTTGAGGAACATAAGGAAGGTGCTTACGGTTATCGCGATCACTCGATTGACTGGAATTCCTGGATGGCTCGACCGACACATCTGCCGGAGCACCTGCATCCGACATACTGGACCGCTGCTGAAGGGATTTCATTTCTGCACCGCCGGGATCCAACCAAGCCCTTCTTTCTCTGGCTTTCCTTCGCGCGTCCCCACTCTCCCTACGATCCGCCGCAGGTTTACTATGACCAGTACATCCATCGTGAAACTCCGGAACCTTACTGCGGAGATTGGTCCGAGTGTCACGCTGTGGATTCTGCCGATCCCAACGCCTGGCGGCGTTGCTCCAGTCCGGAGGAGATCCACCGGGCGCGTGCGGCTTATTACGGTTCGATCAGCTTCATCGATCACCAGATCGGTCGTGTGCTCGACGTATTACGTCGCCTCGGTCTCTTTCATTCGACACTGATCGCCTTTACTTCAGATCATGGTGATATGCTGGGGGACCATTATCTGTGGCGTAAGACTTATGCCTATGAGGGGTCCGCCAGAGTGCCCTTCTTGATGAGCTTTCCAAGTGATTGGAGTCTACCACGAGGGCAAGTGCGGGAGGATGTCGTTGAATTGCGGGACATCATGCCCACCTTCCTGGCAGCAGCCGGCATCCCCATCCCCGATACCGTCGATGGGGGAAACCTGATCCCGCTCTTGCATGAAAATGGCGAGGAGTGGCGGGATTATGTTCATGGAGAGCATTCAACCTGTTACTCTGCGGAGCAAGGGATGCAATACGTCACGGATGGCCGGGAGAAATACATCTGGTTCCCTCACACGGGTCAGGAACAGTTCTTCGATCTGCAAGCCGATCCCGGGGAAACGCGAAACCTGGTGCAGGAGCCGGTATATGAAGACAAGGTAACTACCTGGCGACAGCGGCTGATACGGGAACTCGCCAAACGCGGTGATCATTGGACGGACGGCCAATCCCTTCATCCCTTGTCAGGCCCGGCCATGGGACTGGGACCCAACCACACACGATGGCTTGTCGAAAGGAAGGGCAGCGCCTAGCTCACTTCCAAACGCGCACCTTCATTCTCTGGGCCGCTGTAGGCTCACCCCTGCACATGCATGAGCACGACAAGACCACGGACAGTTCTACCATTGTCAGTCAACACCCGATCAGCCTACGGTTCATGACTCCTCTGGTCAACGGAAGCGGGGACTCGCAGGCGGTCTCGGAGAGGTTTCCCATCGAAACTCATGTAAAAGGAATGTGCGCAACATAGAACGGGCAGCTTTGCCCGTTCAATTCGTTGTTGAACATGCACGCATTTTGAACATGAGCCGCAAAGAGAAGAAACTGTTGGATGGATTCCTGGCAGGCCGGGAGTACATCCGAGAGCAATGAAACAAGAACGGTTGTTCTGATAGAGGTATTCTGATGCCCCAGGAAAGACATCTAACGAAAGAAGAAATCAAGAAAGTCCTCATCGAACACAAGCAGATCCTCAGACAGCAGGGAGTCCACCGGTTGGGTCTGTTTGGTTCTTATGTGAGAGACGCAGCACAGCCAGACAGCGACATCGACCTCCTTGTGGAACTGGAGCAATTGTCGTTTGATCGCTACATGGATTTGAAGTTGTTTCTTGAAGATCTATTTGGCAAAAAGGTTGACCTGGTTATTGCGCAGTCGCTTAAACCACGGCTAAAGCCTCATATTCTGAACGAAGTCGAATATGTCCCGGGATTATAGAGTCTATTTAGAAGACATGCTGGAGGCCATTGGCCAGATTGAGGAATATACGGAAGACGTGTCCATCGTGGAGTTTGACAGGGATCGGATGCGTTTTGACGCAGTCATTAGAAATCTAGAGGTGATCGGAGAAGCTGCCAAGCAAATCCCTGAGTCCGTTCGTGAGATAAACCCGGATATTGAATGGCGAAAGATTGCGGGGCTCAGGGATATCCTGATCCACAAATATTTCGACATTAACAAAGAGATTGTGTGGGATGTTGTGCAGACAAAGCTTCCGGTTTTGAAGGCGCAGATCGTGACACTCATTAAGGAGAAATTAGTTTTTTGAGGTAATTCGCTACCGTGCCAACCCCATCCAAAAATGCCTGGATTCATGTTTTGCCCACACCAGTTGCTCAACTGCTCCGGCATGCAGAGCAGGCAGAAGGGTGCCCGATCCGCATGCTGGCACTTTGTGGCGCAACGGAGGCGATCCTTCGATACCTGGCCCTGATCGCTCTCCTCGACCAGGTATCCACCCGTATTCATAGCCCCAGAGTGGAACAACAATTGGTCGAATGGTTGCGCCGCCCTTTGCGCCTGGAAGATGCCTGGTTGCTACTGCGTGAATCTCTGCGACCAATCGCGACGGAGAAACGTCGCTGGATTCGCAGAGAGTTCTACTATGCACCCAATGGTCGCTATACGTCCGTGCACATCGATATCCAGAAGCTCATCGAGTTATACCATCTGGTCACTGATAACCCCTCGCTCTCAACCACAGAATTGGAAAGCATTGAGCGACAGATGCAACCGGAGACACGCCTCTACCGGCTGATCGTCGCTCTGGATACACTATGGGAGTGGGAGATATGCACAGCAACTCCACGGATCGACGGAATGCGAACCCATGCGCGTATCTGGCGCGGGCCTGAGCCTTTCGATGACTGGCGACCGTGGGATTTTCCGCTGGAAAACTGTCTGCTGTTTCATCCCCAGGAAGCCACATCTGTGATGCTGCCGCCCTTCCTCATGGGGGCGTGGTGTCGTCACAAAGAAGGTACTGACGAACCCGCACCGGTTCTCGCATTTTATGAGCCGGACGAAACACATCTGTATCGAGGTTGGCCATGCGATCATCCCGTTGAAGTACACCGTGGATTGGAGCGTTGCCGCGCGGTTGTCGACGAATATGAGGAGATGAGCGGCT
>JAJRTO010000391.1 GCA_024278235.1 Candidatus Poribacteria bacterium | reverse complement strand
GGCATGAAAAAGGCGAGTCCAATGGCAAATGGATAAAACGAAAGAGGTGTCCAACCGATAGCGCTCCACGGCTTATCCGTGAAGTACTTCCCGATGTCATGCAGTTTCACCGGGATCATCGGCAGGGAGGGGACAAAATACGCGACGCCATTCAGCAAGTCGATGAAAGCGGCAATGCCGATCCCCAACCACAGCGTCCGCTGCCTGAAGATATTCGTCCGTTCCGCTTGAATGAGCGCAAGGGGTAATTGGATGATCGGATAGGAGAGCTTCTCTTTCTCTGTCCATTGTTTTCGGAAGAGGACATTGATACAGAGCATGATCCAGAAGAGCGCGAGGATAAAGAGGGTCCACCAGAGTACGGGAGAAAGCCATGCTCTGAAATGATCCATCGTGTAAAAGCTGGAATCTCCTTCGTAATACCCGATGAGCGGCTCTTTGTCATTGATAGTGAGCCAGCGTGGGATGTACTGAAAGAAAAGCTCCTGCCATTCATTCTCGGGGGTTGCATACCAAAAAAGATGTGGGATGCTGGGAAACAGAATCTGCATGAGATCATGAGAAGTGACGGATGATGCCATGACCACGGCAACATAGATGAACAACAGTTCACCTTCAGAGAGATGGAACAACCTGAGCCGTTTCAGCAGGAGGCTCGACGCAGAAACCAGGAGGAGACTGAACACCGCATTTTGGAAAAGGGAAATACAGGTCGGATGACCCGCATACCAGATGATCTCAACCTGTATGAGCCAATAACTGTTGAGCGGAATGAGGATGAGGGCGATGAGGCAGGCTTTGAGGGTAAATACCTTGGATTTCATGTTTGCACGAACGTTTCCTGCCTCAAATGAGGTCGTGCCAGACGGAGAATGAATGTGGCTGAAGTTCCGACGAGCGATGGATAGCTGCTATGGACGCAAAAGAGGAGTCAACGTCCGATGTTCCCGGAGACGCTGACTCCTCCAATCCAAAATCCAGTAAACAAACATCCATCGAAGTAAGGAAAACAAAAGCCCATCAGCTACGGGCCGATGGGCTTGAGTGTAAACTCTACTGCTGTTTCAGTTGCCCCCAGGTAGCTGCGAGCTTCCCGGCGGGTTCTACAGCGACAACTTCATTTGGATCGCTGTGGAGTACGATCAGGTCATAGTAAGCGGCAGTACCGTCAAAGGGGGTGAAAGCCATTCCGGTGAGATTCCAACCACCACCAAAATCATCGACGAGGTTGCGGGTATTCAACTGCCAGTCAGTGGAGAGTTCATCCCTGACTATAATGGATCCCCAACCCGGGGAGTCTTTGACATCGACGTAGCGATACGCCCAGGCGTTATCGTGGGCCAACTGAATCATAATGGCCTCACCACCATCCTTTTTCCAGGCCCAGGTAAGGTAGGGATACTCATCGATCGAATAATTCCATCCAGGCATGGCATTGTTGTAGGATTGCGAAGTGGTTACAACAACTGAAACCTTGCCCATGTAAGCCGTGTCAGAGGTCACCTCGACCGTACTACCGGCATCGTGGTTGGTGAAGAGCGCCGGGAAATCGCCTCCACCAGCTTCTGAGGATGTGTTTTCATCAAACAGGACAACCATCTTGGCTGATACGGGCGTGATAACCAGCAGGCAAATGACAAACATACTAAAATAAGACTTCATTGACAACCTTCCTTAGAAACGAAGCCCATCCATTTCGGTGAGCTTGATAGTTTGGTACGAGATCTAGTGTTTCAGACCTCCCCATATTGTTGCGAGTTTGCCCTGAGATTGAATAGCATAAGGGCCGATTTGCCCTTCATTTTCCTCAGAGTGGATTATGATATGATCGTAATATCCCCCCTCTCCATCGAACGGCGTCAGGGCGAGACCGGTGAGTTTCCAGCCGCCCCCAAAATCATCGACCATATTGCGTGTGTAGACCACCCAATCATCGGGAAAATCTTTGGAGAGAACAATAGATCCCCAACCGGGAAGGTCTTTGACATCGACGTAGCGATACGCCCAGGCATTATCGTGAGCGAACTGGATCATAATGGCGGTACCACCCACTTTCTTCCAGGCAAAGCTAATGAACGGGTAGTCATCGACAGAGTAACTCCAGCCCGCCATGGCGTTGTTATAAGATTGGGACACGGTGCAGTACGCGGAAACCTTGCCCGAGATCGCCTCCTCATCCGTGATCTCGACTGTACTGCCTGCATCGTGGCTCGTAAAGAGACCGGCAAAGTCGCCTGCGCCGGCTTCCGTTTTCTCATCTTCATCAAAGATGACGATAACTTTGCTGACGCCTACGGAAGCAAACACGGAGAACATAAGGAACAATACCAAGTTACACCCTACCCAAAACTTATGCATCAGGATTTTTCCTATTCTATCTGCGTACCGCTGACAATGGTATAGTATATGTGGTTTTGAAATTCCCGCATCCTTGTGCTGATCTGCGGGTCTGGCAATCTTGATGTCTACAACCCCTTGTCACATGCGGGGAGGTTCACTGACATCTACCGGCTCTTCAGGTCGCCCCAGGTAATGGCAACCTTAGCGTCCGCGCTAACGGCCAGCAGATTTGGAAATTCATTCTCATCCGATGCGAGCATAATCGCATCGTAGTAGTCCCCATCGCCACCATCGCTGAAGGGGGTCAGAGCCATTCCTGTCATGACGAATTCACCGAAGTCGGCAAACAGATCGCGTTGCACAACTGTCCATTCTTCTGGAATATCATCAGCAACGCACACGCCGCTCCAGCCTGTCACGTTAGTTCCTGCAATGTAGCGCCGTGTCCCAATAGCGGGTGGATCGATGCAAGCCTTGGTCACCGCTCCCCATCCTCCATTGTCGGGGAATTGGATCATAACACCCGAACCACCATTCGCTTTCCACGCGAAGAAAATGTAGCGGTATTCGCCGTTTCCCGGATTTTCTCGGATAGGAAAGCTCCAGCCGGCCATGTTGTTGTTATACGACTGAGCCGGTGTTGCAAAAACTGATACACTTCCTGCAAAAACCTGGTCTTCGGTTACCTCAACAACACTTCCTGCATCGTGACTGACGAACAAGCTGGTAAACTTGCCATTCCCTGCTTCAGTGTCGGCATCTTCATCGAACAATACCATGACTTCTGCGAAAATATCAAGTGGGTACAGAACTGCAAGTGCGATTGCTAATACAAACAGTAGTCGTTTCATAAACGAGCACACCTCCCTGCCAGTTGCACACTAGCGGTGTTGAAACTTCCTAATAAGTATCTTGTAAATCGGATTTTCGCATACCCTCCAAAAACCAAGATTGTTAGTTATCAGAAAATGCGACCTCCAATCTATTTGTCGCATGATCTGAATCAACTGTAAACTCCAGACACGATGCTGGGTTCCGGCATGGTTACCTATTATAATCAGCTTATTGCGAGAAGTCAATGGTTTTCTTGATTTTGTTTAGATCACCTGGATCACGGTGACCTTGCCCATCACTTATGTCCTATTAAATCGCGAACCATTTCTCGAACCACTCAATCGCAGGCTCCACATAAAACTCATGGCCGCCATCAAAGGTATCGAGCGCAACCCGATCGGTGTGCCCCAGCATCTGGTAGAGTTCAGCCAACTCTTCGTAAGTGGCACGCGCATCCTCAACTAAAAAGCTCGGATCTTGTGTTCCTGCCTGAATCATCAAGGGACGTGGCGCAATAAGTGCTGCAATATCGGCGTGCTCAAAATCGCGTGCCATCCCTGGAATGTAACCACAGGTACAGTGGGGTTCTTTGAGGAAAGTCCCGGCAAAGGACGTCAGAAAAGATGCGATGCAAGCGACCTTGACACGCGGATCATGCGCTGCGAGATAGAGTGTCATCTCACCACCCAACGATAGTCCTGCGCATCCAATGCGTGTGTCGTCCACCTGTGGTAACGTTTCCAGCAGATCCAGCGCACGGGCCAGATCCCACAGGCGGTATCCGATCAACGTGCCTCCAAGCATGTTCAGAACTTCGTGCTCGAAACTACAACCAGGCGTTTCTGTACGCTCTCCGAAACTGATCTGATCGGGAACCAGTACCACAAATCCAGCTTCAGCAAATCGCCGCACGTACTGGTGATAGGCGCCATCTTCGCTCATCAACTGCTCTTTTCCATAACCGTGTCCATGCGGTGCAAGCAGTGTGGGTGATTTACTTCCATCCTGCCTGGGAGTTAGCAAATATGCAGGTACACGTATGCCGGGCAACGTCTGATAACTGATCTTCTGAATCCGGTAGGCTCCTGCATCTTCCTCCACATGAACCGTCATTTCCAGTGGAACCTGAGACAGATCACCAATAGCCAACAGTCGCGTCAATTGGTTGTGAGCTTCTCCCTGCCAATGAACAAAGTTCTCAATCGTTGTGCATGGAAAGCGCATCCTCCGTGCAGAAGTCTCATAGTAGCGTTTCAGGTAGTTACGGAAATCTTGAGCGATCATGAGTTTCTCCTTGCGCACCACTGTTCATAGTTATTGGTCATATATCGCCAAGAATAACCCGTTTAGCAATGGAACTCAAGGAAATAATGCCATTCCTCGCGGCTTACAGGAGTTTCGCCAAACTGCATGACCCATCGAAGATCGCCAGTTGGCTCCGCACGATTACACGCTACACGTACCATCACTGGCAGCGGAAACAACCGAAAACGGAAGCGTTGCAGGATGACTCGATGGATACGATCCGCACCCCGGAATCGTCACAACCCGATAGGATTGAGAACCAAAGTTCTTGCCCATTTGCTCATGCCGGATTATCAAATCCAATGGTGATGGTTGGGATTTGATAATCCAACTCCGGGCGGTTTGCGAGCCGCCCGGAGCTTTAATAGTAAGGGTCTGCTCCCTCAGTATGGTCTGTGACATCAACCACTTCACTTATTTCAGGGATGAGTTGGCGGATACGTGTCTCGACTCCCTGCTTCAAGGTTTCCCTCGATCTTGCACAGCCCTGGCAACCACCACCGAGCCGCACATAAGCTTTGTCATCTTTCACATCGACGAGTTCGATCATCCCACCATGTGAGGCGAGAGCCGGATTGATTTCGCTATCGAGCAGCTCCTGGATTTTAGTCGCCATCGGATCATCCCAGGTAGGACTGACTGGTTTGTTTGGATTATCGATCTCGAAGCCACTTCCTTCCTGCGTTTCAACAAAATCCAATGTTGCGCCCTGGAGGTTTTCAGCGCTTCGAGGGTCCACAAAGAGCTTGAACTTACCACAGTCCACCACCACATCACTTGGACTGGCTCCTGCCTCTGTTTGAAATCCCATGTGATACTGGAATGCATCTGCCGTTTGGCCTTGAATGCCAATGCGTATCCCGGTATCCTGCATACCTTCTGTCTCTAGATGGGATGCTATCTGCTCCTTCGCAGCGTCAGTAATGGTCATGAGATTGGGCTCAGAAAGTGTTGCCATGAGTATGTTCTCCTTATATCCACGGTGAATATGCCTTTTTTCGATACTGGACGGCTTAATGGTACTACCTGGTTTGCGAATTGTCAAATGGTAACGAATGGCAAATATCACTTGACTCAGGATATCAGCCATAGTATGATCGGATGAACTATGAAGCCGGGGGACTGACGTATGAATTATGGCCTGATGACGGGTGTTCTTCTGTTCTGTTTTGCCTCAGGAACCGTTGCAGAGGAGATGGCGACGCAACAGTATTTCTGCAAGCGTGCAGGGACACCGATTACAGTGGATGGGAAACTGGACGAGGCTGTGTGGCAGGAAGCAGCCGAGATGAAATTTCGACTGACAACGGACGGGGCCCCACCACGATTTGCAACGACTGCCCGTATGCTTTGGGATGAAACGTATCTGTATGTCGGATACCATTGTGTTGACGAGGACATCTGGGCGACGATGACTCAGCGTGACGATCACTTGTGGGAGGAAGAAGTCGTCGAGATATTCATCGATGCGGATGGAGATCGCCGTGGTTATGTGGAGATCGAGGTGAACCCACTCAACACATTGCTGGATCTGTTTATCTTGAATCGAAATAATCGCCCCGCAAAGTCGATGTTTGATTGGGACAGTCAAGGGATTCGTCACGCGGTATATGTGGACGGTGACGTGGCCCGGCGAGACGGAAAAGACAACTTTTGGAGTGTCGAGATCGCCATGCCCTGGGAAGATTTCCCAACAGCTCCCCATCTTCCCCCAGAACCGGGAGATGTGTGGCTGGTAAATCTCTACCGCATCGACCGTTTCCGGGAAGAAATGGAGTTGAGCACATGGTCTCCAACGGGTGCTCCAAATTATCATATGCCCGGCAGTTTCGGGAAACTGGTGTTTTCGCAGTAAGTTATGGAGTCTTTTTCGGCCATCGAAAAAACTGAAAGGATTCATTATGATTAAACTTGGAATTGTCGATTTTGATACGTCTCATGTGGTCGCATTCACACAACGCCTGAATCACGTAGGGGTCGGCGAAGATCAGTGGATCGAGGGAGCCAGGATCGTCGTGGGCTGTCCGGGCACATCTCTGATCTCGCCAGAGCGCATCTCGGGCTTTGCGGAGCAACTGGAATCCTACGGTGTGCCTCTGGTGGACGATCCAACGGAGATGATCGGAAAGGTCGATGGCGTGCTCATCGAATCAGTCGATGGTAGCGTGCATTATGAGCGTGCCAAGCCTTTCCTCGAAGCTGGCATCCCGATGTTCATCGATAAACCTTTCACCTGTTCTCTGGAGCATGCCAAAGAAATGGCGGAACTTGCAGAGAAGAACAATGTTCATCTGTTTTCTTCTTCGTCATTGCGCTATGCGCTGGAAATTCAGGATGTCCACGCAAAACAGGATGAAATCGGCAAGGTCATCGGCGCGGATGCCTACAGCCCCGGTCCGTTGCATCCCAGAAACCCGGGTTTGTTTCACTATGGCATTCACGGGGTAGAAACACTTTACGCGCTCATGGGTCCCGGGTGTGATTCTGTATGGGCTGTGAGTACGGAAGGAGTGGATGTCATCACGGGAGCCTGGAAGGATGGACGTGTAGGAAGTGTACGTGCAACCCGTGCGGGAGCGCACAGCTACGGGTTTACGGCATTCTGTGAGAAGCGTGTTATCAATACATCCATCAACGCAGGAGCTATCTACCGGGAGCTGCTCAAACGCATTGTGGATCTGTTCGAGACGGGCAAACCGCCGATTGAACTCAGCGAAACAGTTGAGATCATCGCCTTCGTCGAAGCTGTGATGACCTCTGCAAAGCGGGATGGGGAGCGTACTCAACTACCTCCGTTTTGAGCCGTTCAGATGGGGGGATTCCTCTTAGTATGCGCCAAACTCCCGGTACGCCTCATACAACGCCAGGATATTCCCGGTAGGTGTTTCCGGCGGGATGTTGTGTGCCGTGCTAATGATGAATCCTCCCCCCGATTTTCCTGCTGCCATCTGAGACTGAACATGCTTACGGATGTCGGCAGTTGTACCGCGCGGCAGGATCTGTTGAATATCGACGGAACCGTGAAAGACGATATGCTGGCCATACTGACGCTTCAATTTCGCAAGCCCCATCCCCGCAGCACGAGGTTGGAGTGACTGGAGGATATCCAGCCCGGCATCGATAAACTCAGGGATCAACTCGACAACCGAACCGCATGTGTGGTGCATCACCTTGATCCCATAAGAGTGTGCGAGTTCGATAAAAGCGCGGAATCCCTCACGGAAGAACCGACGCCATGTTCGAAGATCCACCATCATGCCCTGCTGAGTGCCGAAATCATCCCCCATCATGAATATGTCGATGGTTCCGTCTGCTGCCTCAAATACACGGCGATTGTACTCCAGGAAATACTCCCGAATATGAGCGATGATCGCCTCAGCAAGCTTTGGGTTCAGCACGAGATCCATGTAAGCCTGCTCCATTCCGCGTAGGTACATCATCGGCTTGAACTGGGCCGTTCGGTCGAGTCGATCTCCCGCATTGACGACGGCATAACCTGCATACCGAGTGCAATCGCTTTTCATGGTTGAGTAGTCCCACCAATCGGGAGATGGCCAATGATCATAGGTGTCTATCTCTGGAACGGATGTCATGGTCGCCAGGGGAGATTCGACCACATGCTTGTACTGCCAGCGGTGCGGCCCCTGTTGAACTTCCATCACCTGACGCCGTACACCCCACAGATCCTCCACACTGCCGTCATCATATGATCTCAGCGATAGCCCAACATAGCTTGGACCACGCACATAACGCAGATCCACATCCAGGTGGTCCAATAGTTCCTCTTTGGTTGCATACCCGAAGTATTCCTGCAAACGCCCAGTGATTTCGGGGCCAGCCCAGTAATCCCAGGGCACACGATCCGGTTCTTGGTGGCTGAGCGCTGTCAAAACACGTTCTCTCGCATCCATTGGGAACTTCGTCTTTCTGTGACAATAGCTTTTGGCTTTCAGCCGCTTTGAACTGTATTTGGTATTAGGGATGAAGGTTGTGTACCGCCAACGACCAGCCCCCTGTTTCCAACACAGCAGCTACCGCTGCAACCCGCACATTTGCATCCACAGCTTCGTACAATTCCTGGGCGATCTCTTCTGCGGAATCACCTTCCACAGCCGTGGAATAGATCCAGTTGTCTTGCTTCTCAAGCACAGGAGCTTGCGGATTCTCAAAATCACCTGTGTAGGTCGTGATGAACGAGACCTTCCCGGGATCTATCGGATCGAGCAAGAGGGCTTCCACATGTTTACCCGAAGGTTGCCCATCATCTGCAACCACCATACTCAAGGCCCGCTCGATGTGTGCTGATTGGAGCCTGAACACACCGGCCAGACGGGGAGTACACAGGCGATCCGGCTCGAATCCCATGGTATACATCGTGGCATAGATTGCATCGCGCACACCCAAACCGTAGTGAAAGATCAGATCATACACAGGATCGGTTTGTCGACCATTGCTGACAACGAGTCCTTTGCTCGACACATCGATACGTATCGCACGGTAGATGATCAGATCCTTGCTGGCTTCTTGCTCGGGTGTCAGTTCACCAAGCGGTTCGATCTGGACGCCATCGTTAACGATAGCGGCTCTCCGCTCCTTGCTCATTTCAGAACGTCCGGAAACGGCATAGATCGCCAACGGTTTCCTCGATTTCGTAACGCCAAGACCGACAATGCGACCGGGATAGCTCCCTTTACCCATGATTGCTTGCATCGATAAAGACCTCCTACCGAAAAAGTTTTCTTATTTCAAAACGATCATACGACGCATATCCACAGTATTATCTGTCTCCATGCGATAGAAATAGATCCCGCTGGAAACAGGTTCCCCTGTTTGGTTGCGCCCATCCCAATGGACTGCCCGGGCGCGGGTTCGGTAATAGCCCGGGGACAAACGTCCCAGATTCCAGCGTCGGATGACACGTCCAAGTGCATCATAGATAATCACCTGCACCGAGGTGTCCTCATGCAGTTGGAATGGAATCCATGTCTCGGGATTAAACGGGTTAGGATAGTTGCTCAACAATCTGGTTTGCTGTGGCAATAACTGTTTCATATCGAACGGTTCCACACGAACTGGGATCCGTTGACGAGCGGTGGAAACCAGAAACGCTTGCCCAAATGATACGAT
>JAJRTO010000005.1 GCA_024278235.1 Candidatus Poribacteria bacterium | reverse complement strand
CCACACGTTCAACGTGCTCGACGCCCGGGGAGCGATCAGTGTAACGGAGAGGGTACGGTTTATCGAACGCGTTCGCAACCTTGCACGACGATGTGCCCGCACCTACTGCAGTCAGCGCGAAGCAATGGGATATCCGCTTGGAAAAACAGAAGGTCAAAAACAGGAAGCAGGAGGCAGAACACGAGAAACGGGGACTAAGCCATCGATATCGTTGGGTACGAAGGAAAACCTGCTGTTCGAGATTGGTACTGAAGAAATCCCCGCATCTTATATCGAACCTGCGTTGGTTCAGCTTACGCAACGTGCTGCCAAATTGCTCAGTGAACAACGGCTGGAATACGAAGAGATCCGAACGTTGGGTACTCCACGACGTATGACGTTGTTTGTTCAAGGATTGGCGACATCACAACCAGATCGACGAGTCCTCGTTACAGGCCCTCCCAAAATACGCGCCTTCGATGAGCAGGGCAACCCAACCAAAGCCGCCATCGGTTTTGCGAGGAGTCAGGGAGTGGGTATCTCGGAACTCAAGGTGATAACCACAGAGCGCGGCGAATATGTGGGTGTCGAGAAACTCGAGGAAGGCGAATCCACAGATAAGATCTTGCGGGAAATTCTGCCGGAGCTGGTACTCTCATTGAAATTTCCGAAGACGATGCACTGGGATAATCTCCGGTTCGCACGTCCTATCCGCTGGCTTGTTGCCATCCTCGGCGAGCACATTGTCGATTTTACGCTGGATACCTTGCGGGCCTCAAATGTGACTTATGGCCATCGCTTTCTCTCTGATGGACCGATCTCCCTTAGTTCAGCCTCACTGGATATCTATCAGGCGAAACTGAAGGAAGCCAGTGTCATCGTCGATCAGAGAAAACGCCGTGAACAGATAAAGGCGCAAATACAGGAGATACTCGAACAATCGGACTGCCCGGCGGATATCGACGAGGAACTATTGGATACAGTCAACTATTTGGTCGAATACCCACATCCTATCGTCGGCAGCTTTAGTAAATCGCACCTTGCATTGCCGCCGGAGGTGCTTGTCACATCGATGAAAAAACACCAGAGATACTTTCCTTTCTGGAAGGATGAATCAACTCTTCTGAACAAGTTTATTACTGTCTCCAACGGAACAGAAGGTCACCTCGATCAGGTGAGGCATGGAAACGAACGGGTATTACGGGCACGCCTGGAGGATGCCGCTTTCTTCTACCGTGAGGATCAGAGGATCTCGCTTGCGGAGAGGGTGGATGGACTCAAGCGGGTCGTCTTCCATGCGAAGCTGGGAAGTCTCTATGAAAAATCGGAACGAATGAGTACCGTTGCTGCCTGGATTGCGGAGATGCTCAACATAGATGGGGCGAATGCTCAACGTGCTGCTCTACTTGCAAAAACAGATCTGGTGACTCAGATGGTTATCGAGTTCCCATCTCTGCAAGGTATCATGGGCAAATACTATGCGAGACACTCTGGAGAACCGGAGGCCGTCGCCCTTGCCATCGAGGAACACTACCAACCGATTGCAGCGGATGCCCCCCTTCCGAAAACACTGGCAGGAGCTGTTGTCTCGATTGCCGATAAACTGGACACCATCGTCGGTTACTTCGGGATTGATGAGGCTCCTACTGGTTCTCAAGACCCCTACAGTCTCAGACGTCGAACGCTTGGAGTTTTGCGTATCCTTTTTGACAAACAGTTGCACTTGCCTCTTGACCGGCTGATGAAACTGCTCCAGGGACTCTATGGAGATCGCGTTGCACCGGACACGCCGGCACATGTGCTCGAATTCTTCAAGACCCGGCTGGAAGTCTACCTCCGTGAACGTGGATACGCTTATGATACGGTAAAAGCCGTTCTCGCCACGGATGTGGTTGATATGCTGGATGCGCATGCGCGTGTGGAAGCGCTTACCGAGTTCCGCAAAGAAGCATTTTTTGATGAGGTCTATCCTGCCTTCAATCGCACTATCAGGATTTTGCGAGGTCAGCAACCCGGTACCGAAGTGAAGGCTGCCCTGTTTGAACAGGAAGCCGAATCGACTCTGTTTGAAGCGATGGGGTCGTTGACTCCTGCATTCGAGGCTGCCATGCGGGACAAGAGGTATTCCGTGGCACTTGCACAGCTTGCCATACTACGAGATCCGATCAACCGCTTTTTTGATGATGTCCTGGTGATGGCAGAAGACCATCGAGTACGCTCGAATCGCCTTGCACTCCTGAATCAACTGGCTATCAAACTCAAGTCCATCGCTGATTTTTCACAACTGGTGATTTCCCGTGACGATATGTAAGGTCCCATCGAGGTTGTCAAGTTTCCATTCAATCCAAGCTGTGGTTGTCTTATTAGGTATTTTCTTTTTTGGGGCACTACAGGCGATGGCCTCCGACTTCTATATATTTCATACCGGTGATGATGGGGCATCCGAAGCCTACTTGCTGGTCATTGACATCGGGGGGGCAGGGCCTGATATCAATGTGGAATTCAGTGACAGCAATGGCAACTTGCTCCAAAGCCAGCATAAGCTCCTGTCTCCATACGGATCTGTGCGTTTTCGCATTGCCGATTATCTCGGATCTGAGCAGGGATTGATACACCTTCAGAGCAGTTCATCGAAAATACTGGGGAACTACTGGAGGATTTTTGCCGATGGTGTTGCTCTCCACCTCCCGATGAGTGTTGGATTTCGGGGTGAAACCCGTTACTTTCTGCACCGGGCGGAAAGCAGCAGCGAAGCATTCATCACCCTGTCAGCCATCGTGGAGGATGTCGAATGCGAGTTGGTGTTCTATTCAGAACGGGGACAGAGCACATTGGAGCGTCGGTATGTCACTGCCGGAAAGACCATCCAGGTGGATGTATCCAAATATCTGCGTGGGCCACAAGGCATGATTTCACTTCGACCTGTCAATGGGACCCTCTTGTGTCACTACTATATCAGGCAACAGAACATCGGTGTGAAGTCCAATTGCCTGCCATTGAGCCCTCAAGGTATCAAGACGACCGAGTTACCTCGACTCCCTGAGGCAAGGAATGATTCACTCCTGATTGCAGATATCAGCGGCATGGGAACAGAGGTTCAGATTCGATCCCATGATGAATCTTATGAGTCACCAGGTATTAAACGCCTGCTGTTGCCTCATGGCACCATCTTTATCAAACTCGAGGAGTTCTTTTCTGAGAAGCAAGATGGTTTACTGCGGATCACGGGGCGATCTCGATTCCTGATGGATTATACACTAGAGATCAGTGGACGTATCACACGGATTTCTGCGCAGGAACAGACCGCAAAACTGAGGGGATTGAGCTGGCCCGTGTGGCAGCCAACTCAGATCAGATTACGATTGTGGAATGTCGGTGAGGAACTTAGCAATTCTCGCATTTTACTAAATCAAAGTCGTCCTTCATCTCCACTGCAATGGCAAGAGATCCTTTTGGCGCCGGAGCAACTGCTCGACTGGTCGCCGGAAATTCGGGCGGACTGGGATAGCCTGATCTTGAGAAGCGACACATCCGAAACACTGGCAGTGTGTCTTGGGCTTTCCGGATCCCGTCTGCTTTTTGTATCGCCATTGCACGGGATTTTGAATTAGACTGTGGGCTAAGGTATTGAACGTCTAGCTACGAAACGCCAACGTTCAAGAGGAGGCATGTGTATGCGATACTGGTACGGAGTTGTTGTTGCGCTTTGCTGTTTGGTTCTGATAGGTGGATGTGGAGAGCATGAAAACAAAAATGTCGTCAAAGCAAAGAGGCTCATCGCAGAAGGAGATGATGCGAATGCAGTGTCGGAGTTGGAGATGGCTCTCAATAGTGAGCCAGAGCATGCAGAGGCGCAATGCATGCAGGATATCTTGCAGGCTCGCAGCGGCTCGTTGTCGTGGCCAAACGCTGTCGAGCAAGTAGCTCAGCACATCCAACCTGTGTTCGATGAAATCGCCGATCTTGAATCGCGGGAAGATCTCGATGATGATGATTACAAGCAACTTGATCGGCTTATACTTCAACGAAACTACTCGCTGGGACTCCTGGCATCTAATATTGCATCGGTTATTGGGAAAGATAGTGGTTTGTCTACAAGTTTGCCCGCTGGTGTCACGACCCGACTCATGCTAACAGCCAGCAGGTGTTACACTCCTGCTAATCGTCAAGCTGCTCTGAAAGTGATCAGGGCCATCAATGATACTGACAGTCTGGTGGACGTTGCTCGATCCATGGATGAGCACGCCAGTGTACGAGAACAGGCTATCGAACTGCTTGCCGAGATCCAGCAGGAGGCCGCACTTGACCTCCTCGAGGAGATCGCCAGCAACCCTGGAGAGCCGTTTCCGGTCGCCCACAGCCTGGTACTGGCCGCCTCGAAGATCGGTGGGGAACAGACGATTCCTCTTCTGCGGAAACTACTCCGCATGGAAGCGACACAAGCTCGTCTGTTTGCTGCTGCGATGCTGGGACGACTGCGAGCGACGGAAACCATCCCCGAACTCATCTACTTACTTGCAGACAACAGCGCGTATGTACGAAACCATGTGCAGGATGTCCTCATTGGCATGGGAGCATCCAGCGTTCCACCGCTCATTCAACTGCTCAGCGAACACGCTGAGAACGTTCCGTTACCTGCCAGTGCCCAGATCAGTGAGGATACCATCAAGGCGCGTCAGAATGTTATTCAAACGCATGCTATGAACATCCTTGCGGCTCTGAAATCGGAAGAAGTTCTACCAATTCTGATCGAGAACCTTCAGGATATCGACCTTAGTGGAGGGGCTTCTATAGCGTTGACTAGCATGGGAGCGGCTGCTGTACCAACCCTGATCGAGACGCTGAAAACAGGGGAGGATCAGTTGCGCATTCAGGCTGCCAGCATCCTTGCCGGTATCGGGGATCTCCGTGCTGTCGAGAGCCTCATCCAGGCGCTTACCGATCCTCACAAGGACGTGCGAGCCAATGCAGCTCTCGGACTGGGTAATATGAAGGCGCGCGGTCAGAATGACAGCGCTGTTTATGCTCTGTTAGCTGTCATGGATGGTGATGAACGTACCAAGACAAATGCCCTCAATGCCCTTAAGGACATCGGCGTCACTAACCAGGAGATCGATTCGCGCCTGACTGAGATCGTTGGTGATCGCAATGAGCGGCAAAGCGTTCGTCTGGCTGCACTGGGTGCCATGACAACCCTGAAGCCGATGGAAGCAGCTCCTGTGCTGGTCAATCTGCTGTTGGCGGACGATGAAAACGACACGATTCGCAAGAGTGCGGCGACAGCTCTTGGTGAGATTAAACATCCGGATACGTTACCAACACTTCTCTGGATCGCAGGGACCCTCAAGGAGGAGATCAAGGATTTCCAACGCGAGATGAAGAGACGTTATGGAACCATCGCTGAATTCAATGCAGCGGTTCAGGGATTGTTCACGGGAGAGATTGCAGGTAATAAGGAATTCTATACGCCCTATTATAATTGGAACGAGATCAAACCGATACCAAGCCTGATCCGTGGCGAGGTCATGATATCCCTCGGCAAGATCAAAGGCGATGAGGTCATCGAACCTCTCATTAAAGTCCTGGAAGATGATCAGCGTGCCGCTGTACGTTCATCTGCTGCATGGGCACTTGGTGAAATCAAAGGAGATAAGGTGATCTCGCCGTTGATCCGTGCACTCAAGAAAGATAAACAGGGCATCGTTCGTAGCAGAGCTGCCGAGGCATTGGGCAAGATCAAGGGCGAGAAAGTCATCGATCCGCTCGTCGATACTCTAAAGCATGACAAATTTGAAAATGCCCGTCTGAAGACCGCCATCGGACTCCGTGAGATCAAGTTCGACAAGGCCGCTCGTGGCCTTGTCTCAGCGCTCAAGGGCGAAGGCGATGCTTACGAAGAAAAGGAAGTCGACACGGTACTCAACGAGATCATGATAGCCCTGGAAAAAGATGGAAGTGTGGCAGTTCCCGCGCTCCTCACGGCTGTCAACTCTGAAGATGTCATGGTGCGAAAACGTGCCATCAACTCCCTCGGTATCATCGCAGACAAAAGTGCCTATGATGCGATGCTCGCTGCTCTGGATGATGAGAATGTGATTGTTCGGGAGCGTGCTGCAGCCCGCATCGGCGCGCTCAAGGAACGAAAAGCCGTTCCCAGGCTGATCGAGGTCCTCAATGATCCCGATGAGTGGAGTGCTGTACGTGCCGGAGCTGCATCATCACTCGGCACGTTACGTGACGAACAGGCTTCTGATACCTTGCTGGCTGCCCTCGGATCTGAAGATATACTGATCCGTAGCGCAGCGGCCTCTGCTCTCGGTTCCCTCAAGGAGGCAAGAGCGGCTGAGCAACTTCTCAAGGTCGAGACAGATCCAACCAACGATCCGGATCTGCGAGTTAGAGCGGTGTCATCCCTCGCGAGTATCGGTTATCGGCAGGCCGGTCCGAATTTGATCGAACTGCTCGATACGGAAACCGGTACCCTCTACGACAATACGATTGCCGCTTTGGGGACTCTCGAAGTACAGCAGGCTGTGCCAAAACTGAATGCGATCCTACTCGATCCGACAGAAACAGAGCTGGCCCGTCGCAATGCTGCCACTGCACTCGCGAAGATCAAGGATGGGAGTTCGGTATCCGCGTTAGCATCTGTATTGACAGATCCGACAGAATATCGAATTATAGTGATCGATAGTATCAAGCGTAATCTCCTCTTTGAGGACGTGGCGAACGCCACCCGGTCGTTCACGATGCCTACGACCATCGTTCCGAAAATGCTCGAACGCATCGATGATCCCTGGGAACATCATACAGTACACTGGGGAGCCGCGATCTCGCTCAGCCGAACGGGTTCTAAACAGGCACTGGCACGCGTCGAAAAAGCGGCGAGAGAAGATGGACACGTGGACGTTCGCAACATCGCTTCCCGAAGTCTTGGAGAAACACAGCTTCGAGAATACACACAACTGCTTCTCGATTTCTCGGGGAGTTCAGACTATGCGCATGGACATCGGCGGGGGGCCACTCAGGGCCTCGGTTATTTGGGAGATCCAGCCGCAGTTCCTTACCTGATTCAACTCCTGAACGATACCTCGGCCCACGAGGAATTACGTCGGGATGCGGCCGTTGCCCTCGGTCGGATCGGCACGCTTGATGCGGCAAAAGCCCTGGAGAGCGCGCTCGCACAGGATGGCTGGTCAAAAGCCCTGCGCCTCGATATCATCACAGGCATCAAACTTGCGGCCAGCAATACTGCCGTCAATGTGCTCAAGCAGATTCTTGACGATGAAGATGCTGATATCCACTTCAGGACGGCCGATGCTCTCTACACGATAACAGGTGATGGACAGGGATACCATCGGATGTGATGCGCTTCCATGACTGATGACTTTCCCATTTGCTCAGCTTGGATTGCCAAATCCAAGCTGAGCAAAATATGGTTCGTTCCCACAGATCGCTGGACCAAACAGGAAGTCATCCCCAGACAGATCCTCAATTCAATTCGACAATCTCGCCCGTCATCCCCGACTGATTCGCAGCCAACACCAGTTCAAGGGTTTTAGCTCCCTCGATCATCGGTGTGCGTGTCTTACCATCAGACTCAATAGCCTGGAACAGATCGAGCGTCTCAGCCTTCGAGAGGTCAGTCGCACCTTCGATGGTCTCCTCCACGACAGGTGATTGATCGGTACGGAAGAGTTTGGCCTGATTCGCGCTGGCAAACTGTACGGTGATATTCTTGGCAACCAACTCGTACGCGCTGAGCCATCGCCCCGGAATTCCACCGTTTGTGCCCGTGACCGATGCCACAGCCCCATTCTTGAAGGTGATCACGGTTGCACTCACATCCTCGGACGTGTAACGCTCGACATCCTTATGGAAGAGATTGTCCATCCGACAGAAGACCGTCTCCACCTCGCCCATCAAATAGCGCACGATATCGTAGGTGTGGATGATCTGCTCCACGATCTGTCCTCCGCTCTTTTCCCTTTCACGCCACCAGGGAGCATGGAGCGCATTACACAGATACTTTCCTGTCATGATCCCAACAGGACCGGCTTCACCACTGTCGAGCATCCCCTTGACGCTCTCGACCGCCTTGCCGAAGCGGGACATGAAGCCCACCTGGGATTTGACGCCATGTTTCTCAACGGCCTCGACCATCCGATTGGCGAGATCCATGCTCAGTGCAATCGGTTTCTCGATGAAGACGTGGATGCCATGTTCGGCAGCGAGTTGAACTTCATCCGTGTGAGCAAAAGGTGGCAGGCAGATGTAGACCACATCGATGTTCGTCTTCTCGTACATCTCTTTGAAGTCCGTAAACACAGTTGCCTGATTCTTTGCGTAGCGCTCGTTGAACCCAACGGCGCGTTCTTCGGCAATATCGCACAGAGCCGTGATCCGTACCTGATCTTCCAGTTCCGTTAAGACTCTGGCATGCGTATTCGCGATGCCACCACAGCCAAGTATTGCAGCTTTCAGCATAGTCGTATCTTCTCCTTTGGTATCATGTTTCAGTGCAGATAAGGTTATCGCATCCTGACGCCTTTTTCAAGAATAAGGAACCAGCCAATCTTCTGCGATCCCCAGGCCAAATCCTGGTCCATCATTCGGTACGATATGGCTGTCTTTGGGAATCGCTGAGCCGGGAAGCCACTTCTGTTCTTCGAGAGGAACGCCGGGCGGTGAACCTATGAAATACTCCACCCACGGTGTGTTGGGCATCGCATAGCTCAAATGGAGTCCATAGGGGCTATTTCCGCCACCGTGCAAGATCACCTGAAGTCCAACGGCACTCGCCATATGACAGATCTTGATGCATTCGCTCAAACCACCGACCCAGAAGATGTCTGGCTGGAGGATGTCGAGGGCCCTACGCTCGATCAGTTGCTGGAACGGCCAGCGTGTGAACAGATGTTCACCACTCGCGAGGGAAACCCAGTTGACCGCCCGGCGTACGGCAGCATGTCCCTCTATATCCTCCGGGATCAGGAACTCCTCGATCCACTTGAGACGGTAGGAACGCAGGCGTTGTGCGAGTCGAATCGTGTAATCCACATCAAACGCCATATAGCAATCGAGCATGATCTCCACAGAATCACCGACAAGCTTACGGGTTCTCGAAACAAGCTGTTCATTCTGTCCCAGTCCCCGGAGTCCATCGGCAGGTCCATAGGGGCAGGCAAGTTTTACCCCTTTGAATCCGAGTTCGATCTGCCAGTCGGTGTCGTTGCCCGTCGCATAAGCGAAGAGCTTATCATGGGCAGGTCCGCCGATCAGTTCATAGACGGGACGATCCTGGATCTTGCCTGCCAGGTCCCACAGAGCGAGGTCAACCGCGCTCATCGCGCAGGTGGTGAGTCCTGTACTCCCATAAGGTTTGGACATGCGGAACATCATGTCCCATAGCTTCTCAATCGCAAAGCAGTTCTCGCCAACAAGCATCGGCGCAAAATGGTCCTCGATGATGGCCGCAACGGGTCGACCATAGGAAGTTTGTCCCAATCCCCATGTCCCATCCTCTGCCGTGATCTTGACATGTACGGTATCCCATTTAGGCTGCCAGCTTGAGCGATGGCGTTTGTATTTCGGATAGTGAGACATCGGGTTGGCGACTTCAGCATCCCTGGCCCACGAGGGGCGACGAGCCGGTGTCCGTGGGCCCTCACGAGTTGGTAACCGCAGACGTTTGGTTTCAATTGAGCGGATCTTCATGGTTCTCGATTCCTCCATAGAAGTAGAATCACATGATGCCTGGTCCTCATTTTGGCTCACACCACTTTCAGTTCAGGATGATAACATTGCTCAACAAAGATGGGAAGTCCGAAGGTTATTTCCTTCCGCGCTGTCCATCTACCCGTCTTCCGCTCTTGGCTTAAAAACTATCATTCTGAACGGCACTTGGCGTTGCCAACATGAGTCTGACTATTATAGCAACCTTGTCAGTCAAGTCAATAGGCATTCGAGTTCTCCAATGCTCATGTTTGACAACCGGATCCCCGCGCGGTATAATATGCCTATCTTTGAGCACTCAGGAGAATGCATGCAATATAAAGAATACACGCTGGATCGATTTCAGGAAGAAGCGATCCAGGCGATTGAACAAGGCTATTCGACGATTGTAACGGCACCAACGGGAGCAGGCAAGACTGTTATCGCCGAATACGCTGTTGATAAATGTATCGAACTTGACAAACGGATCATCTATACAGCGCCTATCAAAGCTCTCAGCAACCAGAAATACCGCGATTTCAGTGCCCAGTATGGGGATCAGATCGGGATCATGACCGGGGATGTGGTTCTGAACGGCAACGCGCCCGTTCTACTCATGACGACCGAGGTGTTCCGCAACACCGTCTTCGATAACTCCGAGCGACTGGAGGATGTGGAATATGTGATCTTCGACGAGATCCACTATATCAACGACATCCAGCGCGGTACTGTGTGGGAAGAGAGTATTATCTTTGCTCCTCAGAATATCCGGTTTATCTGCCTGAGTGCGACCATCCCGAACATCGCTCAGTTTACCCAGTGGATGCAAACGGTACGCGAACATCCTATTGTCATGGTAGAAGAAACAGAACGGCCTGTTCCACTACACCATGCCCTGTATATTCCCGGCCACGGTGTCGGAGATTGCAAGACATTTCGGGCTTTGCGTCAAGCCATGGACGAAGAGAAGCCCATTGAGGATCTACCTGGACTGATTCAGACAGATCTCATCCGCCATATCCAGGAAAGCCGGCAGTTGCCCTGCCTCTACTTCTGTTTCAGCCGAAAAGGTTGTGAACTGAATGCCCAGACATATGCAGACAGGAACTTCCTGACACCATCTGAGCGAGATCAGATCATTGAACTCTACGATGATCTCTGCGACCGCTACCGCATTACAGATGAATCGCGGGTGGTCGAATTTCGGTCGTTGATCCGCCGTGGGGTCGCTTATCACCACGCCGGTATGCTTCCAACGCTCAAGGAGGTCGTCGAACGATTATTTACCTCCGGGTTGATCAAACTGCTTTTTACCACAGAGACATTTGCAGTGGGAATCAACATGCCAGCCTGTACGGTCGTGTTCGATTCGTTGGAAAAATATGACGGCGTAGGGTTCCGATATCTGACATCCCGCGAATATCATCAGATGTCTGGACGAGCCGGAAGGCGCGGCATTGATCCCGTCGGATATGTGTATGCCCGGATAAACCCTCGGTTGAACGAACCGGAGGAGGTCGAGCGGGTTCTACTCGGCGAGATCGAGCCCATCGAGAGTCAATTCAACCTTTCCTATTCGAGTATCCTGAATCTATATACCAAATATGGCGATGACATCTACGACGTGTGTACTGCCAGTCTCAGCAACTACCAGAATATCGAGATCATCCAGCAAATTGATGCCCAACTTGCTCAATTGGACGCGCAACAGGATACATTGCAACGGCCGCACTGTGTGCATTCCAAAATGGATGCCATGCAGGAGATAGGGGGATATGTCCGTGCGATCAAACAGTTCGTGGATACAGAATCCTCCTTCCGGCAACAGCGAGCTATGATCAGGCGTAAGTTTAGGGGACGTAAGAACCGCCTGCTACGCAATCGCAAGTTGGAACAACTGAATCGTCAACGTCAAGTGGTGTACAATGAGCGTAACGGCTTCCGCTGCCACGAATGCCGGTATCAACGGCCATGCGGTCGCAAGTTTGAAAAGATTGAAGCTCACTATCAGCATCACAAAGAGCTTCAGTTGCACCGCGAACATGTCAAGAACTATCAGCGAGAACAGATACATTCCCGGCTTCGTGCTCTGGAAGATATGGGGTATATTGACGGAAATCATCTCCTGCCACGTGGGGAGATCGCATCGCAGATCTACGGTTATGAACTACAGGTGACCGAACTGCTATTTCAAGGAGTTTTCGAGCAGGTGAGTGAGGACGCCATCAACGTCCTTGTGATATCCATCGTTACAGAGACCCGTAAGGACGAATGGTATCGCAAGCTCGAACGCAAAGATCTCCGTGTGATGATACAACAAGCGCGCGATATTGTTGCGGGGATACGTCGATGTGAAATAAAGCATCGGGTGAGTGAACCTGTGCCTGACCTGGACACCAAACTCTGTGCAGCGATGCTGGCCTGGAGTCAGGGCTGTGAATTTGAGAAGCTCCATGACTTGATTGACCTTGCCGATGGTGATCTGGTACGCTCGATACGTCTCGTGATCGATCTGTTGCGTCAGATGCGGCGTACCACTGTGGATGATAAACGTCTGCAAGGGAAGTTATCGCGCTGTATCGACAAAATCAACCGCGATGTCGTTGATGCCGAACGACAATTACGGACTCAGTAGAGGCGAAATATTCATCGTGGCACATTGGCCTGTCAGCGGTCAGCTTTCGGTTATTTATTGGACGAACCGAGGAAGGGAACAGGTTCAATATATGAAACGTATGACAAAGATTCTCACATGTGTCGGATTAGTCGTTCTGTTCATATCCATCATCAATGTATCTTCCGCGATCGCGGAATCTCTTCCATTATCACTGCAAACCACATCCAGCCTGCCGTTTGATGACATCCCACCCGGTGAGACATTACGAGTTCCAACAGGATCTGTTGCTCGCGCCAAGCTCTACTCCTTTGCAATTGTTCAATGGTTCAATCAGGATGGCCCGATCCCCGGAGCAAACACCCCGGAAATCGCACTTTCCCTCCTTGAAAGTCTCGATCAGATCTATGCAGAAGTCACACCGCAGGAAGGTCCTCAAGCAGGCCAGAACATTCCGACGGATCCAGTGGTGGTCCTGAACCATCCACCAACCATAGAATCCGTCGAGGTGACATCCACGCCTTCTCCTCCCATAACAACCAGCGTGCTTCAGATGCATCCGCAGGGCTGGCACGACGAAGATGCCGATGCCGAAGGCTACCTCTACCGTTGGTTCAATCAAGATGGGGTGATCGAAGGAGCTGAGGCCGTTACTCTGGATGGCAGCCATTTTCAGAGAGGGGATACGATCTTTGCCCTTGCTGTTCCATTCGATGGCATCGTTCCCGGTGCTGCCGTGGCGAGTCTCCCGATCACCATCCGCAATGCGGCACCAAACTTCAGCACGCTTTCCCTGTCGGTGGGACCCGACCCGTTGCTACCTCGTGAGGGAAGTACGTTGCTCGCTCTCCCGGCTGGTTGGCAGGATCCCGACGGGGATCAAGAGAACTATCAGTACAACTGGTATAATCAGAACGGGCCGCTGAAAGGAACCATTGCGTTTCCGGATACATCCGCGATCACGGTTCTCGGCTTATCCACGCTCGAGATGTCTATCCCTTTTCAGATTAAGGCCGGACAGGAGCTTACCATCCCAATGGTTGGTATCCAGACAGGGGTACTGCAACTCACCAGCCCAAGCGGACAAAGTGTGGGACCGTTTGTTCTGCCTGAACAGGAGGGCAGCAATGTCACTGGCAGCGTCCCGATAGATCTGACAGAAGTGGGCGATTATCAGGTGGAGGAAACCTTCCAGTTGATCGTACGTTCCACATCGACATTGATTCCGTTCGAGAGTCTCCTGGAACAGAAATTCCAATGGACTTACTCGAATGCAGCTCCGGCTGAGCGAGTGTACAACTACTCTACCGGGATCCGCAACCTGAAGGTGACAGCCTCCGGTATACTCATGATCGATCTTGTCGTACCAGAGCCGGGAGCAGAAATCGAGATGCCATTCCTGATACAGGAGACGATCCCGGCGGGTTCTACCGTGTCCGCCGAGGTCAACTATCAGGCCGATTTCACCAAGAACTCGGACATCTCTACCATGAATGTCGCCATCACCGGGCAGAGCATTACAGGGGAACATTTCGATGCCGGGGACGAACTGTATGTTGTCGTCACAGCCACAGATGGAACCGATCAGGGCAATTCCATCGAAAGCGAACATGTTGTTATCCAGAATACACCCCCCAGCCTGGCCAGTGTCCAAATCGTGGCGGATCCAAGCCCTCCTGTCGTCGAGAGCGTTCTTACAGCGGCGGTCTCCGGTTGGAATGACGAGGACGGCGATGCGCAACAGATACGCTATCTGTGGTATAATCAGAATGGGCTCATTCAAGGGGCCGATGGTGTCACGCTCTCAGATGGATTTGGTCGCGGTGATGAACTCTATGTTCAGGTCGTGCCGTTTGATGGTAAAGATGAGGGCGCGGCTCTCAGGAGTGGCACGGTGATCATTCAGAACACAGCCCCGACGAAGCCTCAGGTTGCTGTAATACCAGCCAATCCCACCGACAATCAGGATCTGTCCTGGAAGTTCACCAAGCCCAGTCAGGATGCAGATGGTGATACGCTAACCAATCAGGTGAGGTGGTTCATCGAGAGCAAGGAGCAAGTAGATCTGGCAGAACACGATATGGTTCCAGCCTCACGGACTCAACCCGGGGAACGCTGGCGTGTTTCAGTGGCTGTCTCTGATGGCATCATCAGTCTGACCCCTGTGAGCAGTGGCTTTGTCACAATTGTCGTGGGCAATAGTGCTCCCTCCATTGCGGAGGCTTCTGTCTCCCCGGTCCCCGCCTATGCTGGTGATACCCTCACAGCCAAAGTGTCTGGCTGGCAAGATGCAGATGGGGATGCGGAGCAGATCGATTACCAATGGCAACGGCTCAAAGATGGGCAATGGCAGAACGTCGGTGTGGGCAGTCGTCTGGAGACCTCCGGTATGGATGCCGATGCGGAGATCCGTGTCATTGCCACACCGAATGATGGACAAACCACCGGGGAAGATCGTATCGATACCGTACAACTTGGTGGGATCATCCAAAATGATGATAACACCGTTCGCGCTGTCATCCCGCGTGGCAGCTTACTTGTTCCTGACGCTCATATCCGAATCGTGCCATACACAGGGAATACCGAACAGGCGGCCCAAAACAGCCAGGGATACTACCAGGCGGTCGGTGGATTCTGGGAACTGACATCGGATGTGGAAGGGCAAGCTCTGGCGGATGTGCTGTCGATGGCTCCGATCTCTCTGACTCTGTGTCACCAGGGAGAGGCAGAGCTGCTTCTGACACTTCAAGCTCAACGGTTCCAGACGTTAGATGCGATATCCGCTGAGAACTGCCTCACTGCCAGTGTATCTCCTGACGGGATCTGGGTGTTGGGAGTGTCTGATATGCCGGCGGCATCCTGGGATGTCAACGGCGATGGTGCGGTGGATATTCTGGATCTCGTTGTCGTTGGTTCCAGCTTCGGCGCGTCCATCACGGCAGCTCAACCTGAAAATCCGGATGTGAACCGCGACTGGGCGGTGGACATCCTGGATCTTGTCAGCATCGGTTCCCACTTCGGTGAATCCGTGAACGTTCCTGCCGCACCCTCTCAAGCCCCTTCAGATCTGGCAGTCGTGCGGTTCGAGAACCCACGGCGCAACGGTGATCGGGTGGTACTGGATGTCATCCTGGAAGCAAACGGACCATTCCTTGGCTACCAGCTTCACAAATTGTCTCCGTCTCCTCTCGAAGTCAGGCATCGGACATCCGATACCGATGTGTTCCAACTGGAATT
>JAJRTO010000390.1 GCA_024278235.1 Candidatus Poribacteria bacterium | reverse complement strand
CCACGCCGAACAAGTCTCCAGAAACCACTGAGATGATCGAATAGATCATGCCGGAATGCCTCTCGAAGAACCGCATCGAATTCAGCAAACGTTTGCCCTCCCTGAACCTCGATTCTCCGCCAGAACCCCTTCCGATGTTTGAGAGATACCTTGAATCGATAGACCTTCTGCCGGTTGATTGGAGAGATGTTTATCACAGGTACAGGGGCCGATGTTAGCCCAGTACCAAACAGCTTGGCCTCCATGATTTCCATCGGAAACCGGTGTTCCGGATAAGTGATGAAGATACCATTCCACTTCAGACGCGGATCTTGTTCCAGCACGGTCGTCCAATGGTCCCCCGGATATCCACAAGGGTCAGAAAGACGGAGGTAAGCGGTAGAGATGGCCATGTGTGGATAGATCTGTTCATCCTGTGCAGATTCCAACATTCCGAAGATGATGTCCGCAAGTTCCTGATTCTTCAGCGTGATCTCAGCCTCATGCCGGCGACGTTCCGTGGCAGATTCCAGTTCCAGGCGGAATCGCTTCGGCTCCCACGAATCGATAGTGACCAGGATCTGATGACTGTGGGTTGCTCCGTGTCGCTGAAACCAATCGGACAGGTCGAATGCGGGATCTCTCGTCTCAAAGTCCCCCAGGACACCGCTAATGTTCCGCGTGATGGAACGGACCGTCGTAGAGAGCGGATGACCTTGCTCATCGAGCAATTCGATTGTTTTAAAATCATCGTATCCGGGACACCATCCATGGAAAGAGGCATGAGCGACCAGGATCCCTTCTTTGACCTCCTCCTCTGAGAGGGGGATCCGGAAACGCACACCGGGCACTGCAACTCGAAGCGGCACGAGGGTCCGCTTGTCCAGGTAAACGAAGTCTTTTCCTTCGTGAGCTTGCCTCATCCGGTCCTTGATACTACTGGCGGGGTTCTTGGCGGAAGACGGTCGGATTTCCAGTGCCTTGCGGATGAAATCGTCAACGGCCACCGGTCCGTCTATATCGGCGAGGAGATACTCTATGACATCGGAGATAGTGGGTGAGATCAATTTAGGCATGGTAATTTCTCGAAATCTGTAGTGTTCAGGCGACCCATTTCAAGGCCACGGGAGATGGCATGCCGGGCGCGTTGGATATTCTCAGATCTCGTCCCCCCTTTGTGGAAGACACTGCTGGTTCCAGCAACTAGAATATCTGCACCGGCCGCGACCATCTTGGGGATGTTCTTGAAACTTACGTTGCCGTCGACCTGAATCGGAATGTCTAAGGGCCACTGCCGCAGGAATGCACGGCAATCTGCGATTTTCCGAAGGGTTGAAGGGACTATCTTCTGACCAGCAAAACCCGGGTTTACCGTCATGATGAGCACACAGTCGATCTGCTCCAGCACATGGCATAGGACTGAAACGGGGGTCGAGGGATTGAGTGCGACACCAGCTTTTATGTCGTTTTCTCGGATGAGAGCCAATGTCCGATCAAGATGGGTCGACGACTCGAAGTGAACGGAAATCCGTTGGACACCTATCTGAGTCAATCTGCGAATGAAGAAATCATTGTCTTCTACCATCAGATGGACATCGAACGGAAGAACCGTCCTGGGACGCAATTGTTCGATAAGGGCAAACCCTAGGGGCATGTTGGGAACGAAATGAGCATCCATCAGATCGAAGTGGAGCATATCCACCCCTGCGGCTTCCAATCGGTGGATATCTTCCTCCAGATGACACAGATCGGCACACATGATGGAAGGTGCAATCTGTATGGAATTGCAGTCCATATGAGGCACTCAAACCTGCCTTTACAACGGCAACGTTATTGATGCCGAGGTGTACTACCAAATTATCTTACCATATCTTCAGCTCACTGCCAAGTCCTTTTTTCTGTTGACGTGGGTGAGATTCGTTCCTATAATGTTTGTCGGTGAAACGGACGAAAACCGATCATGCTCCAGCGCCTACGCCTCCTCAACACAACACACCTATTCATACTTCTACTGCTCATCCATATCCTGCCCATCTGGTATTTCCCTTACTTCCCTTCTCAAGATGGGATGAACCATGTGTATAACGCCTACATCCTGAAAGAATATCACAATCCTGCTCTGTACAAGACACGCGAGATATTTCAATTGAACTGGACGCTCTTTCCAAACTGGATGTCCCATCTTATCATGGCGGGACTGATGGTGGTGCTACCTCCACTCATCACAGAGAAAATCCTGTTGACCCTCTGTATGATACTCATCCCCCTTGCATGGCTCTATTTCCTCCGCAGCATCCATCGGGACAGTGCCCTGTATGTCTGGCTTGGATTTCTCTATAGCTACCATTACCTGTTGTTCATGGGATTCTATAACTTTGCCCTCAGCTTTGGGCTGTTCTTCCTCATCCTTGGCTATTGGTGGCGTCATCGAAACGATTTCACGCCGGCACGGATAGCCGTGCTCTACCTGATGCTCATCGTGCTCTATCTGTGTCATATCGCTTCCTACGCTCTGGTATTGATTGCCATCGGAGTGGGAGCCATATGGACGTTTCGTCGCCTCAAACCGGTGCTCGTCTGCGCGGGATATATGCTACCCGCTGCGTTTATCCTACTCAATTACCTGCTCGATAACACCCACGGATTACCCCACAAGTACGAATCAACATCGTGGTTATGGGAATACTTCTGGAAAAACAGGGCGTTGCTTGCTTTCAACGATGACTCCGTCTGGGCTAATCTCATCCTGTTGGCTTTGGTGGTAGTTCTCGTCCTCTGGACCATCTGGGCTGACAAAATCCAACCCAGAAAACCGATCGCGGACAAAGATGTCTTCCTTTTCCTGACACTCATCTACCTGCTGCTATTTCGACTGTTGCCACGAGAAATGGGATCCGGAGGTTGGATCAATGAACGCGTGCATATTTTCTGGATCCCCATCCTTCTCCCCTGGCTGACAACCCGGTTTCCACAGATTGTCAAGCGTCTGTTGATCGGAGCTATGGTGGTTCTCTCGCTGATTCACCTGGGGTACACATGCCGTGATATGGAAGTGTATCGTCGTGAGATGGCAACCTTTATCGGCGTGACAGAGCTTCCGGACCACGTGGTTTACAAACGTCTCGACAGTGATGACTGGGGTTCATTGACAAAGTATGTGCTCCCTTATTTCAATGGGTTTGTGTCCTATGGCTTCCGGGGCGATAGAGCTTACATCCATAACTATGAAGCCCAGTTTCCCTATTTCCCCATCATCTTCAAAGGGAATAACACGCGAGATGACTACGATGGAGATGTCATTGGGTATCGAATAGGCTGGCATGTTGGGGAGGACAGCCCTCACTTGAAACCGTATCTACAGGACTACGAGGTCATCTTTTCCAGCGACTCAGTGAAGGTGTTACGTCACAAACTGTTTTCCCCACCGCGAGAAGGAACATGGGATAGATTCGCAGAGGATGGGAAGAGATTGCAATTTGTGATGGGTCCTGCAGGGCAAGTTCCCATGGAGGGCGCGTATTTAGTCACGCCAGAGCAACGTTACCGTCCTGGTAGTTACGGTTGGGATACACTATCACCCCGACATGCATTCCCTGGAGGGGTATACGATTCTGACGATGCGGCCTTTCGGATGGACGTTCCCAACGGTAGCTATCAGATCCGCTGCCAGTTCCGTTCAGATGATGCCCAGATGCATCGCATGGCAATGTATATCAACGGGAGGCGTGCAGGTAAACCGTTTGTGGTGCCATCCGATGGCGATGGAATTGAGCAACTTTGGGAGACAATTGTAGATGATGAAACACTGGTTTTGGTCATCCATTCGCTGGACACTGGTGAGCGTGCTCGTTGGGTTTGGAGCGGCTGCATGGTTGAACGTCAGCCACAGTGAGTTTACAGAGGATGTAAAATGAGGCCCCAAGTTTCCGGCAGGTAAGCAGTTTTCGGAAGTCGAGCGAGAAGACAGATTCTTGTTGACTGAAAGACGAAAAACCTGTACAATCGCTAAACCTGATTCACAGGCTAGACATGAGCAGAGAGGATGTCAGAACACGGATCAGGGTTTTCCCCCACATACCAACCTGCAGATCAGTAGTTTGCCCGATTTTCAAAGCATATTGAGTGATGTACTATTGGGGGGCAACAAAAAGGGTTTGATATCCTGAATCCTATGCACGTGGAAAGGTAAAAGGAATATGGCAGAGGAGAAAGAGGAGAACCAGGTCAATCGCAGGACATTCCTGGATTATTTAATCGGAGGTTCGTTTGCCGTCCTCGGCTTGGCAGTGACAGGCACAATGATAGCATATATCCTGCCTTCTCGTAAAAAAGCGGGAGGCAGCATGTCACGCACCGAGGTAGCAGCCGTAGAAAAACTGCCTGAAGGTAAGGCAACGAAGATAATTCATCAAGGTAAACCAGTGATCGTGGGGAACACCCGGCAAGGGTACTTCGCGCTTTCAGCAACTTGCACCCACCTCGGCTGTCTGGTCAATTGGGATGAGACGAAGCAACAACTGTTTTGTCCTTGTCATGCTGCGTTTTTTGATACGCGCGGCAACGTCCTGGCAGGTCCAGCACCAAGCCCACTACCCAGTTACGACGTGCTTGTGTCCGGCGGCAAAATCTATGTCGGCAATGGGTAACCAACAGGAAGGAGGATCACCATCATCCCATGCAATAACGAGTTCCGGGCGCGAGTGATGAATCATGTCGCTTGAATGATGCAATTTCCGGCGCTCTGTACGATGTTTCTTTGCTGGTGTGATCTGGTGAGATATCATGAAAAAGCAGGAGGAAAGCGGTCGTTTCAAACGATGGATGGGCCGGCGGATCCCTCTTGATCTCAAGGAACTGATTGGATTGCTGAGCTTCACAGGTCTCCTCTATGGTCCCATTGATCGGCGTCTTGGGGTGCGTGAAGCATTGCAGAAAATGCTTAAGAAACCCGTTCCCAGCCATGTGAACTGGACGTTTTGTTTCGGTGGGATCACCATGCTTCTGTTCGCTATTCAGGCAATAACAGGGATTCTGTTAGCACTGTACTACAAACCCTCTCCCGATGCAGCCTATGATAGTGTCCAACATATCATGCAGAATGTCACCCTCGGCTGGCTCATCCGTCAGGTGCATGCTTGGGGTGCAAATCTTATGATCTTGACACTGTTTCTGCACATGATGCGCGTTTTCTTATACGGAGCCTACAAACCCCCTCGTGAAATGAACTGGATGGTCGGTGTGATGTTGCTGTTCCTGGTAATGACATTTGGATTCACCGGCTATCTGCTCCCCTGGGACCAACTCGCCTACTGGGCTACAACCGTTGGAACAGAGATTGTTGCTGGTATTCCGTTCGTCGGCAAGTATATTCTCTGGGTCGCCCGTGGTGGTGAAAGCGTATCTGGAGAAACACTCTCACGCTTCTACGCTGCTCATGTTATCGTCTTGCCTGTGCTGACAAGTGCTTTCGTCATGATCCATCTCATCATGGTCAGGCGACAGGGCATTTCCGGGCCGCTATAGTACAATGGAGGATCCACGATGTCAGAACATCCAACCGATGTAGAGGAAAAAGAGGAGGAAGAAGGAATTACTTTCTTCCCAAACCATTTGTTGAAGGAAGTGATCGCCGTCTATCTGGTGATCGGTATTCTCATAACATTGGCGGTTTTTCTGCCATTCAAGCTACATGGCAAGGCAGATCCTCTCTCGACGCCAGAGGGTATCAAACCTGAATGGTATTTCCTCTGGGTTTATCAGGCGCTCAAATACTTTCCAAGACACATGCTCATTGCAGATGGCAAGACGATCGGGGTGATCTTGATCTTCGGCGTCGTTGTGTTTATGCAGTTTGTGTGGCCCATCCTGGATAACCGGCCAGAGCGGCATCCGCGTCACAGAAAGTTCACCATGGGAGTTGTCGGCACTGCACTTTTGATTGGCATCCTGTTGATGGCTCTGGGAGTGTTGAGCGAGCGAACGATGGAGATTGGCGGTAAAATGTACCACTTTGACCTGCGAGGGATCCCTCACGAGGTATCCAACGGGCATGGTCCGCCTACAGGAGAATTGCAGGAGGGAGCCGCAGCAGAGGTGTCTACGTCCAATGATGAAGTGGGAGGAAGCGCCCCATGAGATCACAGAAACAGAAATTAGTCAACAAAAAGCACAACGCACGAACCGTTTGCTCCGTGACAGTGCTCAGGTGTGTGGCATTTGCCGGCCTGGTGCTCGGTCTTGTCCTCGGCATCAGCACAACTTTTGTCAGCGCGGAGCCGATACCTCCACCGGAGAATTCATGCCGCGTGTGTCATGGGGAAGAAACCGTCGAATATGATAAGAGCATCCACAGTCGCAGACAAATCGAGTGTGTGGACTGTCACGGTGGAAACCCTGCCTCCCTGGATGAAGATGCAATGGCCCCTTCAGCGGGTTTCAAGCAGAAGCCTGATAAAAAAGGCATTGCGGAACTCTGTGGCTCATGTCATGGTGATGAACGCATGATGACCCCCTACGGATTGCCGACGGACCAATATGATCTCTATCGCATCAGCGTGCATGGCACACAACTCTACGAGCGCAACGATCAGAATGTGGCGACATGCACGGATTGTCACGAGTCGCATGCGATCCTTCCTCCGGAGGATCCGAGCAGCCCCGTCTACGTCAGGAATGTGCCTGCAACCTGCGAGAGGTGCCACTCGAACAAAGCATTGATGGCTAAGTATGGCCTTCCTGCAGATCAGCAGGAGAAATATGAACGAAGCGTACACGGAAAGGCATTGCTCGAGCAAGGACTGACGGGTGTTCCGACTTGCGCGACGTGTCATGGTGTCCACGGTGCAACACCTCCAGGTGTGACAGATATCTCAAACGTATGCGGCCAATGTCACTCAAATACGCGTACCTACTTCACCCAAAGTCCCCATAAGAAGGCGATGGATGAACTCGGTATGAAGGAGTGCACAAGTTGCCACGATAACCATGACATTGAAAAGCCCACACTCGCCATGTTTGATGAGGTCTGTGTGCAGTGTCACGACAAGGATTCGAAAGGGTTCGAGGTGGGTCAACGTCTCAAGAAGCTGATGATCGATACGGACCGTGAAATCGAACAGACCCGGAAACTGATAGAGGAAGCGGCTGTAGATGGTGTCTACACCCAGGATTACGAGTTCATGCTCGACGAAGGCAAAACCAATCTGGTACAGGTCGTACCCGTGTTGCATACGCTTTCCATATCCGAGGTCGAAACCATCATCAACAAGGCGAACGATAGCACGCACACGATCCAGAAGGACCTCAAGGATTATTATCAATCTCTCGAGGTGCGGAAGTTTGGATTGGCCATCTTCTGGGTTTTCATCATTGCATCGGTTATTTTCATCGGTCTTCGGGTACACAGAGCCAATCAAGATTGGAAAGCAGAGCAGAAAGCCGCCTCCAATTCACAGCAAAACGAGGATTAATCCATCATTATGGCTGACAGAGCAAAACATTGGATACGTCGAATCATCAAAATCATACTGATCGCTCTACCATTGATAGTGATCACATCCTTTGCCCTCGTTGAGTACACTTCGCGACCTTCCTTTTGCAAATCATGTCACGTCATGGGGCCTTATTTCACATCATGGGAGACCTCTTCCCATAGCGATGTTCCCTGCCTGGAATGCCACTATCCTCCCGGGATTGAAGCTGCTATCCAGGGCAAAGCACAGGCGATATCCCAGATTGCCAAGTATTTT
>JAJRTO010000389.1 GCA_024278235.1 Candidatus Poribacteria bacterium | reverse complement strand
GGGTAAACCTGCGACTTCATCGCGATGGTGATGCGTGAGGAGCAGGTGACTCACGGTTGTGGCATCGATCTCGTCCTCCAACAGCTTCCCTTCCCCCAATCCAATCAGAATACATCTATCTCCGATATCAAGAACACCTATCTGGATCCCATCCTGGTAGATTTTCAATCCAGGAGCCAGTTTTGTCGGATACATCTGCATACTATCTCTCCGATATGTCTGTGAGTTGAGCATCGATAGCTATCTGCATACCTGGGTTCAGTTCAAGCGCACGATCAAAATGAGGACGTGCTTTCTCCTGTTCTTCGAGTGAATGATAGGACAGAGCAAGCAAATGATGGATCTCCACAGTAGATCCCCCTGCTGCCAACTGTTTCTCAGCATGCCGTATCAACTCACCTAGCATGGATTTGGCATCCGCATGTTCCCCGATTTTCAGCCGTGAAGCGGCCTGATAGTAGCGCATCAGATCCCATTCACGATGGTTCTCTTCAGTAGCTTCTCTCCAGTATTGTTCCGCTTTCTGGTTATCTTCCAACGCCTCGGCAGCGCATCCGGCCCAGTAGAGGATTTCTGCGTGCGCGGGGTGCTCCGGTCGTCCCACACCGATATTCGTGGGATAGTCCAGGGCCGCCTCAAAGTGATGCAAAGCGGATTCAAAATCTCGCTGAGCAAAGAGCTTCTGCCCCTGTCCCAGATGTGCTTTGACGTAGATACGACGCATTTCCTGTGCACCTTCCCAGGGACGGAATATGTGGGATGCGAGGAGATCAATCGCACGGTTAAATGCCCCCATATCGATGGCAAGGGCAATCTGCCGGGCAGCGATCTCACTTCGAGCGAGGACTTCGGGCGGGGCACCATCCAGGTACGCCAGACGTTTAGCAGATCCCATTTTGGCGGCTTTTGCCAAACTTTCCCAATCGAGATAGAGCCGGTAGCTCGCAGGATCTGAGGCTATAGCGTTTTCGTACGCATTGAGTGCATCCGTCAATTCGGACTTCTCCCGCCACAGAACCAGCCCGATATTGCGGTATGCTTCTGTCAGTGTGGTGTCCAATTCGATAGCACGCTGCCAGGCTTCGAGAGCTGTATCCACTCGATCCCGGGCCATGAACAGGTTTCCGAGATAGTAGTGAGCATGGGCATCATCAGGTTGTACCATCAGCACATGTTCCAGGATACGGATCGTCTCGGCACGGTGAGGAAACACATACTTGTGTGACATGAGAGCCCCAAGATGATAGTGGGCATGGGCTCTTTCCGTGTCCCCGGAACGATCGTAACAGAACCCCATCGCATAGTGAACGATAGGATATACGGACTGCGGCTCTGGACTTTCATCCATCGCTAACCTCAGTATCTCAATGGTTTCCTGCCAGGCTCCGATACCGATATACTCCATCGCGACTTCCAGGTATGCCTGAGTATCTCCCCGCATCAGTGAACAGAGGTGACGCATCGTTTCCTCTTCCGCATCGGTGTTCTGATGGACGAAAAACTGCTCGGCATGAAGGAGCAGATCCAGCGGGGCATTTTCCAACGCCGATCCCACAATTGTGGCGGCAGTCTCGAATTGCTGTTGACGTCGCAACGTCAGCGACATCCAGGCAACCGTTCGATTAGCCTGCATATTGTGCTGGAACGCATTGCCGAAACCGTTTGCGGCCTCGGCCCAATCCCCATCCAGTAATGCTAACTCGCCGAGCGCGTGCAGCCCCAGATGTGCGAATCCCGGGAAACGCTCCAGCTTCCAGAAATGCTTTGCGGCTGATTCCAGGTCACCTTTATCGCGCATCACCAATCCCATGAACCAGTTTGCCTCCGGATGCTCCGGATCACGCTTCAGCGCAATCTCCAGATGTTGCTGAGCTTCGTCCAAAAGCCCACGTTTGCATGCCAGAATCGCCAATCCGCAATGGGCACGAGTGGAACCGGGATCCAATTCAAGTGCCCGCTGATAACACTGCGCGGCATCTCGCTCACGTCGTTCTTCCTCATGATGTCGTGCTTTGAGACAGAGATCCTCCACAGTCTCTGCCGATTCATCAACGGACGGCTCCACAGGTTGGCGTTCTTCCTCCATATAGTCGAGGAGCACCTGATCATCCGAGGAGATCACACGTACGCGTAGCAGATCTTCCGCATTTTCACCCGGGACGTGGACATTGAAGGGATCCTCTGGACTGACATCCACGGACATTTCGTGTAACAATATGTCACCAGAGAAGAGTTTGAGCCGGGCATTAACGATGACTTCTGTCGAGTTCAGCGCAATGTGGATCCCATCCTCACTCTGCTCAAGCTGGAGTGCAAGCAGTTCATTGGCGTAACAGAACCCTCCCATCTGCTTGAGTGGCCACCAAAGTTCCTGCCAACTCTCCACTGCATGGGGCGACATCATGCGATGAATCCCCTGCGTGGCAAAGCGGCCGCTCTGGATTTCACAGTACTGCCCATCGTCATCCGTGAGCATTTCCATCCAGATTTGTCCCGAACCTGCGGTGCCCCAGGTAAAGAACTTTTTACCGCATGCGGTTCGCCGATCCGTGACATTCACAACCCCGTGTTCAGCATCATGATCATAACAGCCGAAGTAGTTGTCATAGGGATCTCTGGCGAACAGATCCACGGCATGAGGGTGGTTCACATACCAGCTCAGATCCTTCCCTTCATGGATAGGGAAGTTCACGATCTCACGGCCTGTGGTGGCCTGCACCATCGGGTAGGTGAATTGCATGCGCGGGGTCGCCGGCACGGCAGCGTTCGACCAGAAGTAGTAGCGGTGGGGATAGAAGGTCCGATTTTCCAGACGGATGTTTACCTGGATCGCAGCACGCCCTGGAAAGAGGCTGATACTGACCGACCAACTCATCCGTGACACCCGGTCGATATCCCCTACGGTCACCGTCGCACTGCCGTCTTCGTTGTGGCGCATGACACATTTCACGGAAGAAACGGTGGCAACCGTGTGTCCTTGAGGGAAGTTGAACTCCACGCCGCCGGAGATCCAGGCTCCACGCAGTGCGATGAGGCCAGGCTTGAACACATGGTTTCGATAGAAGATCTCTTCTCCGGTAGTCTTATCCAACGCCGAGTACAGCCGCCCACCAACTGTCGGGAGAATACTGAGTTTTAGGTATTCATTCTCCATGAAAACCGCCGGATAGTTCTTGGCCTCACGTGTGCTAAGCAGATTGTCCTGCATTGTATACGGATAAACCCACCCATTTCCCGTTCGCTGGAAAGGTGGATACGGATCGTCGGTACCGATCGGATACGTTGGTAAGTCCAGTAGCCCTTCCCAAATTTCCACTGCGGATGCC
>JAJRTO010000388.1 GCA_024278235.1 Candidatus Poribacteria bacterium | reverse complement strand
TCAGTCTTCAGTCTTCAGCAAATAAACCAGTTACTGAGGACTGATGCCTGACTGCTCTCATGGAGTGTTTTCCTCATGATCGATCTTGGTGAATCCATATCAGAACCACACCGAGATGCGGTGTTGGTTGCCATCATGAACAACCTTGAGGACTTTGCTATCGCACGGGATCAGCACTGGTATCGTATTCCTGTGGATAGTGCCAGGAAATGGTTGAAAGATCGCTGGCCTCCTCGGTGGCTCGCCTTCTACCAGACAAAGGTGTTTGGGCCGGAGGCATTTGCGGTGCATTACTATGCGCAAGTCATTGAGATCCGAGAGGTCATCCGCTGGCAACTTTTCCCGGATCAACCTGACGATGCAAAGCGAAACCGCCGCTACTATCAGCTCATGCTTTCTCCTCTCGAACGGTTGCCTCAACCGATCCTCAGCCGACGCTGGCGGCGGATCGTGTTCATCCCAACCACCTGGCAGAAGTTTATGCAGGCCATCGAGATCAACGATCTGTATGACGAGAGTCCACTCGAGGATCGCCTGTGGGCGGAGTTCCAGCGATTGCAGATCACCGCCGAACGTCAGGAGCCTGTGCAAATCGAGAATCAGTTCTATTTCCTCGACTTCGCCCTCTACTGCACCTCAGGTAAGCTCGATGTGGAGACGGATGGAGATACCTGGCATGCCAACCCGGAACGCGCTGCGGAGGACAACCGGCGGGACAATGCCCTCGGAACGGCTGGATGGCGCGTGCTCCGTTTCAACGGCATGCAGATTCGGGAGGAAATGCAGGAGTACTGCTTGCCGATCATTGCGGAGAACATCAATCGTCTGGGAGGCATTGATGAGGGACGAGGCATCCCACGGGAACTGTACCTGGAGGGATCCGTGCAGTTGAGCTTGCTGGACGCGTTCGAGGACGAGGAGGCAGGCGAGTCCTAATATTTGGCCACAGTAATTTTACCTTGTCCCCACATGGTATGGAATACTGGCATCGGCATGGATTCGCCAATCCATGTCAGGCATTTTGATTTTTTCAGCAGAACCGAACGAAAGGTTACGATTGTGATCAGGAGATTTTTCATGATGTGGGTGATGATAGGATGGGGGATTGCAGCATACGCGACAACTTCAGGCTATGACCGCTTCGGCGGTTGGCTGGGACTCAAAACCGAGGCAACGGGTTTCTTCCGCACGGAGCGGATCCGGAGCACCTGGTGGCTAGTCGACCCGGAGGGGAACGCTTTCCTCTCGAAAGGGGTCAACCACATCAGCTTCACAGGGGATCATGCACCCGCGCTGGGATACGCACCCTATGGACAGGTGACACAGGCGAAATATGGCGACATCCGCACCTGGGCAGAGGCCACGATTCAGCGTTTGCGCGCGTGGAACTTCAATACCGTTGGTGCATGGTCGAGTCCGGAGGCTTTCGACGAGGAGATGCCCTACACAGTTATTCTCAATATCGCTGCCGGGGCAGGGACCTGGCAGCGCGGGTTCTTTCCCGATGTGTTCAGCCCCGATTTCGCCCGGATCGCCGAACAAAAAGCGCGTCGGCTGGTCGCTCCTGCCGCACAAGATCCCTATCTCCTCGGTTATTTCCTCGACAACGAATTGCGCTGGGGGCCGGACTGGCGATCTCCGAGGACGTTGTTCGACGATTTTCTGGCATTGCCCCAGGACGCCCCGGGCAAAAAGGCACTGGTGGCATCGCTCCGCCAACTCTACGGTACACTGGATGCCTTCAACGCCATGTGGCAAACGAGGCTCTCCAGCTTCGACGATCTGCTGAATGTGACGCAGATCTCCGAATTAGGCGATGCGATGACCGGGGCTGTGGAAGAGCTACAAGCGCGTCAGCGTTTCCAATTCACCATCCCCAAGAAGGTCGCCTGGCTCTACCTGGGCTACGCCTACGGCAACATCGCCGAGGTCAACAAGGCGTTCGGCACGCAGGCAGCATCCTTCGAAGCATTGCTCACGCCGGCATTTCTCAAACGGTTGACGGACCGGATACTCCAGGAGGGGGGGCTCCGGGATCTGCCCAGGCCGATGATCGAGGTCGGGTTGCAGATGGTGTATGGGTCTCCCGAGAAAGCGAGCCAGGCGTTCGGCGTGCAGGCGGATTCGTTCCAGAAATTGGTGGATCTGCTGTTTGAACAGAAGGAACCTTCGCCCGTCGCACGTGAATTGATGAAAGCTCAGAACCACTTCCTGAAAATCGTCGCGGAGCGTTATTTCCGTGTGTGTCGGGAAGCCATCCGCAAATACGACGCAAACCATCTCATCCTGGGCAACCGTTTCGCCGGATACGCCCCTGCGGAGGTGGTCGAAGCGATGGCTCCCTATGTGGACGTGATCACCTTCAACAATTACAACCCCTTGCCACCGAAGGAAACCCTCGAACGGATCTACTCCATCGCGCAGAAGCCGATCCTGATCACGGAGTTCTCCTTCAAAGCGATGGACTCGGGTCTACCCAACACGCGCGGCGCAGGGGTTCCCGTGCAGACGCAGCAGGATCGGGCTGATGGCTTTGCTCGATATGTGGAAACGCTTGCGAAGCTTCCGTTTATCGTCGGCTACCACTGGTTTGAGCACGCGGATGAGCCTGCAGAAGGACGGTTTGACGGTGAAAACAGCAACTACGGGTTGGTAAACATCAACGATCAACCCTGGGAGGTTCTCGTGAAACGTATGACCCAGGTCAATGCTGACGTGGAGAACTTACACGCGCAGTCAGCGGTTCATATCCCACCGGTACCACCGGGACATCCGCGCGTGTACGTCCGGCCGGATGACCTGCCCGAGATTCGGGCGAAGCTGGAACATCCACGGTTCGAGAAAATCTGGAACCAGATTCTAAACTCCGACTCGACTTTCTGCCGCGCATTCGTGTATCTGCTCACAGGTGATGAGGAAGCGGGGAGACAGGCCATCCAACAATGGCTGCGTGACGTTGAGCAATATCAGGGAGATGCAGATCGCGTGGGCCGGGTGTTCGGCAACCTGATCCATCAAGGGGCGATTGTGTACGACTGGTGTTACGACCTGCTCACAGATCAGCAGAAAAGTGTCTTCATCGAACGCCTGGAAGCGATGGCCGCTTCCCACGGTCCCGGCTACCCCGCCAACCCGGAGGGACATGCCGTGGTGGGGCACGATACGGAAGGCTGGCTGCTCACCGGACAACTTCCTGCAGGAATGGCGATCTACGATGAGAGTCCGACGATGTACGAAGCCGCCGCACGCCTCTTTTTCCGCCATTTCGTACCCGTGCGTAACTTCGTGTATCGTGCGCACATGCATCATCAGGGGGATTCGTACATCACCACGCGATTCCAGCATGACCAGGCAGCCGCCTGGCTCTTCCGCCGCCTGGGAGCGGGGGACGTGTTCAGCCCGGAGCAGCGGTTTGTACCCTACCAGCTCCTGTACCAGCTTCGCCCCGATGGACAGCAATTCCGCAGTGGCGACACGTTCGACCAGAGGGGTCGAGATTCCCGCAAGTGGCTCATCGTCATGATGACCGGAGCGTACTACGACGATCCGATCCTGCTGGGTGCGGCGGACTCAGGGGTGTTCCGGCACGATGGCCCCGAAGCCGGTGTGTTTGAGCTGCTTTTCCTCGAGCCGGACGCAGAGACTCATCCACTGTCCGATTTGCCGCTGACAAAATACTTCCCTGCTCCGATGGGTGAAATGGTGGCGCGCACCGGTTGGAACCTGGGCGTGGAAAGCCGCGATGCGGTGGTGCACATGCGCATCGGCGAGACGTTCTTCGGCAATCATCAGTGCAAGGATTTCGGCATCTTCCAGATCTACTACCGGGGGCCGCTTGCGATCTCGACGGGTGTGTACGACACCTATGGCAATGCACACTGGAAGAACTACTACCATCAGACGATCTCGAAGAACGGCCTGCTGATCTTCGATCCGTCAGAGCAACCGAAGAAGGGCACAGCGAACGATGGCGGCCAACGCTGGCCTGAAGGAAGCGACCATCCGAAGCATCTGGATGTGTTGCTGTCCGAGGATTACCAGATGGGTAAGGTTACAGCGCGCGCGTTTGGTCCGGATGCCACGATCCCCGATTACAGTCTCCTTGCAGGCGACATCACGAATGCGTACGCTTCGGAAAAGGTAAAACGCGTGACGCGCTCGATGGTCACCCTCAATACGGGAGATGCGACCTATCCCGCCGTGCTGATCGTGTTCGACCGGGTGATATCCACCGATCCCACGTTCAAGAAGATCTGGCTGCTGCACTCGATCCAGGAACCTGAGATCGAGGGGCAGACGGTCACTGTGATTCGGGATGGTAAGGCGTATGGCGGGGGTGAGTACGGGGGCAAGCTGGTGGTCGAGAGCCTGTTGCCTGAGCAGAGCCGCATTGCGAAAGTGGGCGGCCCCGGCAGGGAATTCTGGATTGAGAGCACGCGCACGAACTACGCCGCTGAACTCAAACGCGATGCCGTCGAGCCGGGTGCGTGGCGGGTGGAAGTCTCACCTGCTGTGGAACGCGCTTCGGACACCTTCCTGCACGTGTTGAGCGTGATGGACAAAGACACGCCGAGCGGCCCCGAGGTGCGTCCGATCCGGGCGGAGAACTTCCTGGGGGCTCAAGTGCTCGACTTTGCAGTGCTCTTCAGCGCAGATGGCATGCCCCAGCGTTCGGCGGAACTGACACTCGACAGACCTGCCCGCGTGCTCGTGTGCGACCTGGAGCCAGGCCGGTGGCGGATCATGCGGGAGGCATCCATCGTCGGTGAGTTCCAGGTGACGGAGGATGAAGGTTGCCTCTACTTCCGTGCGGAGGCAGGAGATTATGTGCTGACGGTGGAATGAGGTTCCCCTGAAAAAACCGGTAGTATTAGATCGTTGGTGTCTGGTACAGGATTTTTCCCTTGACCCGGATCTCGACCTCAACCAGGTACACTCCAATCGCTTCCAAATTCGGAGTGATGCCGATGCCCGGAGCCTCAGGTACGCAGATATGACCGCTTTTGTCCGGCAGAAGATGCTCTAGAGTCATCTCCATGGCAAGAGGTTTGGGATTCATCGGATACTCGCACAGGCTGTCATGCTCGATGCCGGCATAGGGTTGTAGCGAAGCACTCAGAGCCAGGTGCGAGGTGAAAGTGTGGTTGACATAGGTGATGCCCTTTGCCTGGGCATAATCCGCCACCTGCTTCGCGATGCTGATGCCACCGATGCGTCCTGCATCGATCTGGATGAACCCGATCCCCGCATGGTCGATCATGTGCTGGGCCAGGTAATAGTTGTGCGATCCCTCTCCACCGGCCAACTTGACGGGATGCGCCAGAGCCGCCAGTTGACAATAGGCGTCGAGTGCACCCGAGACGAACGGTTCCTCTAACCAGGTGACCCGGCAGTCCCTCAGCACCTGGAGTCGCTGGCTGGCCCGTTCGATATCGTCTACCCAGACCGTGCCCGCATCGATCAGCAAGACGCCATCCTCCCCCAGACCCTCGCGGGCAGCCTCCACCTGTTCGACGTCAGCTTGCACGCCGGCTTTCCCGAAATTGCCCCATCCGAATTTGCCCGCACGATACCCGAGACGGCGCATCTCACGAGCTTTTTCAAGGGTTTCCTGGGGCGTATCGCCGAAGAGGACAGAGGCATAGGGGGTCTTGGGGTAGGCGCGTCGGTAGCCGAGCAGTTCGTAGACGGGCACATCGTACCTTCTACCCAGCAAGTCCCACATGGCCATGTCGATACCGGACAGGGTATGGTCCGCCTGCAGCAGATCCAGACTGTTTTCCCGTACCCGGTTACCGATACGGATGATGTCGTCCACGCTTTCGAGAGTCTGTCCCAGCACAGAAGCCTGGACAGACTTGCACGCGCTATGCGACATCGGACAGACCAGACTCGCAATGGAAACCAGCGGAGACGCTTCGCATTCCCCCCAGCCGACATAGCCGCCGGCCCCTAGCCGTACTAACAGCGCGTCCTGGCTCCCGTCACCGACATCCAGCACCTCAGGCATGGAGAGATAGAAAAAATCAACAGCTTCGATTTCTATGGTATCACCTCAATGATCCTCAGCATGTGATGGTCAACCCACCGTCCACGGCCAACGCTTGTCCGGTGATATAGGAGGCATCCGGACCAGCCAAAAATAGGCCACGCCAGCAATCTCTTCGGGTTGCGCAGCTCGCTTGAGAGGCAGATGATGCCTCCTCCACATCTATTCCGCAACAACCCCCTTCTTCAGCAACAGGTTTGCATACAACGCTTTCTCGCTGGTTGCGACAATGCAATAGGCTTGGCGCGCTCTCGCATAGAAGGCATGACGCTCAATGGGGGTCAGGAGAACGGGCTTGCCCTCGCCTTCCGCTAGAATACGTCGGAAATCTTCCCAGATGGGCGGCTCAGGGGCGTCCGGCTCAACGACCTGCATGACAACGGCATGGTCATCAACATACTGATCCAATGGAAAGAAGCGGACAACCGCTTCCAGCAGTGTACACACATCCAGCCCATCTGCGCGGATCAGTCGCTGCGCGTTACTTGCCCCAGGAAAGTTTCCATCAGCGAAGACAAACTCATCGCCATGTCCCATACTCATCAGAGCATGCATCAAATCTGGTGATAGAACAGAGGGGATGTTCTTGAGCATACAACAAAACTCCTCCCGTGATATACGTTCATTTGATCAATAGTAATACCAGATCGTTCGATAATCCTGAATATCCTCGCCCCGTTTCTTGAGGGTCTGAAGGTACTCAAGGATCGGTACATCCTTGTGAAAATAGGTATCAACTTGACAGATGTTTTTCTCCCACGGATGGAATTCATAGATACGGCTTCCGTCAGGTAGGATCATGATCACTTCGTGATCCTGCCAGGAACGTAGATGACTCTTTCCCAGTTTCGGAACGTTAAAGACGGGTTCATCTGTCCTGAGAAGTCCTGGTATCAGACGGGCTTCTTCCTTTCGTTCCTGAAGTAGGCGCGCAATCGGAACCTGATAGTAGTGAGTTTCGTCTTTACCTTTCATATGGAAAGTATAGTAGGGATCCACTCCGATGAGACGGAGCACTTTTCGCAGAGCAACACTCTCAAAACGACGACTGTTCTCAATAGTGAAAACCTGCTGATTATAGACGGAAATCCCCGCCTGACGGAGCCGTTGCGTTGCTTGCTGTGCCGCATCCGTCACTTCATAAACGTGTTGAAAATGGGTCACCACGCAGATCTCACGACGTCCCGGTTGATGATAATCTGCCAGGATCCGAACAAGATTGGACGTAATTCGCATGGGTGTTACTACAAGAGAACGCGTACCGATGCGAATGCGCTCAATATGAGGAATCGTCGCGAGTTTATGCAAAAACTGCTCCACTGCATGATCCTCTAGTACCAGAGGATCACCACCAGTGATCAGGATTTCTCGGAGTTCTTGATGATCGGCAATCCAGTCAATAGCCGCATCCAACTTGGTTTGATTGAGCCGAGCATCTGAGGCAAGTACCTGGGTGATCTCCCAATTACGTTGACAGTAGACGCAGATCTGAAAGCATGAGTTGTAGGGCTTGAGAACCGCAATCATCGGATAGCGACGGGTGATGCCATCCAGAGGTGACGTATCGTGCTCCCGCATGAAATCACAAGCCATCCCTCGCTGTTCACCGAGGGCACACATTTGCTCCACATAATCCGTAGGTGGAATCACCTGAGCGCGGATCGCATGATCTTGATGGCGGTGTGTATGAGGATCCATCAGGGAAACATAATAGGGGGTAATCCCAAAGGGTAAGGCATTTCGACAGGCACAGCGGATGGCCTCACGCTCCTCCTCGGTAAGATCCACCAACAGTTCGAGCGCTTTCTCATCACGAATGATATGATCAAGCTGCCACTGCCAGCAATTCCATGTTTCCTCATCTACCTGGAGGTGGTTCTGAATACGTTCTCGATTGCGCCGCCTCAGTTCAATCACCTCCGGATGGAGTCCTGTCACGTAACGTCTCAAATGGCGTTGAACTTCTGATGCCATCCGATCCAGTTCTTTCGTTCGCTCCACGGCTGCTGCGCGCCCCTCTAGTTTAAGAAACGCGGGTGGAATCGCATCATCATAGATCCTCGAGTGTCCAATGACGGCCATGAACAAGTGTCGGAATTCCTCAAGGAACCCATCGCTCACTTCCTCCTCTACACTTTCATCTCTCCTCGCTAATCTCCACAGATAGCTCAATGCACTGTGTTCGGTAAGTTTCTCACTCCTCGGCGACAAGATGTTCTTGAAGGTACGGATTGCATCTCTCGCGGTGATACGTTCCAGGGGATGCAACTTCAGACCAGCGCTATCAAGGCCCCGTTCCAATTCATCAAGGTACCAGCGGAGCCGCATGCGCGCAATGTCCATACCGTTCGTATCGACAAGAATCTGATAAATGTCAGGGTTTGCCTTCCATAATATATCTCGCGGATAGCTTTCCTCAACATTCTCCTCGACTGTCGCTTGAACATACCGTAAGTTCATTTAATATCCTCTCCTTTCAGGGATATGATACCCGACAGTTCGTGGTATGTCAAACGAAGCCGTGGACTTGCAGTAGGCATCCATATGCACAACGAGAAGCTAACGCAACCCCATCTTGTGCCGTACCTCGGCCATCGTCTGCTGAGCGATCTCACGTGCCTGCCGGGCACTATCGTTCAGAAAATCACGTACCGTGTCTGGATGTTGCTCCAGTTCCCGGTACCTGCCCTGGATAGGGGCAAGTGCCGCACAGAGATGTTCGTGGAGTATCCGCTTGCAGTCCACACAGCCAATCCCTGCTTCCTGGCATTGATCGTAGCAGTACTGACGCCGATCTTCTGGCGTGAAAAACTCATGGTAAGTGTAAATGTTACACATCCAGGGACGACCAGGATCGGCACGACGTACACGCTGCACATCCGTTTTGGCAGGTGCGAGTTTCTTCCAGATCTCCTCTGGTGTCTCAAGAACACCCAAGTGGTTTCCAAGACTCTTGGACATCTTGTTCTCACCATCAAGTCCCATAACACGCACGGATTTTCCACATGCTTCTGGTTCCGGGAATATCTCGCCAAACTTCCGATTGAAGCGTCGTGCAATGTCGCGTGCCAGTTCGAGGTGTTGCAACTGGTCTTCGCCAACAGGGACCAGGGAAGCCTTGTAGATCAGGATATCCGCTGCCTGAAGGATGGGATAATTCAATAGACCTGCATTGACGTTGGTTTCATGTTGCTGTGCTTTCTCTTTGAATTGGGTCATGTTGGTGAGTCTTCCTACCATCGTACAGGAAGCAAAAACCCAGTTGAGTTCCATATGTTCCGGCACATGTGACTGGACAAAGAGCAGGCAAGTCCCGGGCTCAAGGCCACAGGCGATATTGACCATAGCGGCTTTCAGGATACTATCCTGGAAAGTTGTGGTATCATAATCGATGGTGATCGCATGGTAATCGACAATCACAAAAAAACACTGGTGGTTCCTGGTAAGCTCCACCCATTGACGGATCGCCCCCAGGTAGTTTCCAATGTGAATGTCTCCCGTCGGTTGAATACCACTCATGACACGTTTGTTTTCCATCTGGCACTCCTTCCTGTGTGTGACTTCGGATCAGCCAATCACAAAAAAAGGGCCACAGGCGTTGGGTTCGCCTGTGGCCCTTGATCCATAAGATTCAAAAAGCCAGAAAACTAATGGGCATGTTCCAGGCGCACCCCGATCCCGCTCCAGCAACGCCAGGGCCAACGCCAATCTGCTGCTCGTATAGCGAAATCGAGTGGGAACATGACAAAACCTGAGTTTGTGATCTCTACCTTAATCTGCACGTATTGTACTTGGTGACGGAATATTTGTCAAGCGGCTTACTTGAGCCCCATTTTCTTCAAATTGTTGAAACTGATAGCAAGGCTTTCAAAAGGATCGCGCTGGCATGTATCCTGCTCAACAATGTACCAGCGAGTACCCGCCTCTTTGCAGGCGTCAAGGATGGCCGGCCAGTTGAGGTTACCTTCCCCTACTTCCGCCATGATCTGTTGATGCCCCTTCATGGTCATATCCTTCAGATGGACAAGGTGAGCGCGCCCTTTAAGGCTTCGGATCCAGGCGGCCGGATCCCCGCCTCCGTGCTGAACCCAGTACGTGTCAATCTCGCTCGTAAATACCTCAGGATCGCTCTCCTCATAGAGGATCTGAAGCCCTGTACGACCATCAAAGCTCTCGAGTTCGAAGCTATGGTTGTGGTAGCCGAAAGTCAGTCCAGCGGCTTTGAGTTTCCTTGCAACCTCGGAGGCTTCCTGCGCAAAACGCATGTATCCCTCAGCACCCGCTTCACGGTAGACGCCCGGCAAACCGCCGATCGCCGGATATTCGCATCCCAGGAGTAAATGCTCATCGATCACAGCCTGCGTATCATCCCGCATACGTTCATAACCGATATGTGTGGCACATACTGTGAGCCCTTCCCCATCAACGATCTTCTTGAGTTCCGCTGGCTCAATAGGACCAAGAGCGGAAAGCTGTACAGCTTCATAGCCGATTTGACGGACCTTCTTCATTGTCGCCGCGATATCCGCAGGAGTTTTGGTGAATTCTCTGACCGTATACAACTGGGCTGCAAGTACTGACTGTGTCATAGTTGATTTCTCCTTGCTTCTCTGAAAATCAATGCCTCACAAATGCTCCCGTTGGAATGCCACATCTAACTCCAAAACGAATGAGGGTAGCAACACCATCTGCTACCCTCATTCGTTTTGCTGCGATTAGCCTACGATAACGACGTTCACAGCCTGCAACCCTTTTGGCCCCTGCTGCACGTCGAATTCAACTTCCTGCCCCTCTTGCAGTGTGCGAAATCCCACAGCGTTGATAGCGGAGTAATGAACAAAGACATCCTCTCCATCCTCCATAGAGATGAAGCCATATCCCTTCCGTTCATTAAACCATTTCACACTACCTCGTGCCATTGTAAATCACCTTTCGTAATAAGAAAAACCAAACGTAAAACCTAACCAGTGCTACGAGATAACATGGAAAACTCGGTGATACACAAAAGCTTGAGGCACTACGAACCGCTAGTTTTTGCCATCAACGAGCCCCCTTACTCCCGGAGCAAAGTAATCATACCATGCCTCATACATTCTGTCAAGGGTTGTGCTTCGACCAAAAAACACTACATTCCATCCACTGCGTGCGTCATGATCCGCCAAGTAGACAGCTCTCGAAAACTCACCGAACCTTTTGACACCAGACACGCAATATGATATGATTGCGTCTGCTTGACCGAGGAAGATCGTGCAGGCGAAATGAGAAGGGACAAGGATTGTGGATACGGAGCTTTTGTTGCCAAAACCATGAAAGTCGTACTCACCGAGAAGCCATCCGTCGCCCGGGACATTGCATCGTTCCTGAAGGCGCGCTCACGCCATGATGGATATTACGAAGGCCAGGACTATCAGGTGACGTGGGCATTTGGGCATCTGGTCACATTGAAAGAACCGGCAGAATATGACCCGGCACTGAAGAAGTGGTCACTGTCTACCTTACCTTTTGTTCCAGAACGCTTTGAACTGAAACTGATCGATGACAAAGGAGCGCGGAAGCAGTTCTCTGTGATCAAACGTCTGTTTCATAGCGCGAGTGAGCTGATATGCGCGACAGACGCCGGCCGAGAAGGGGAGCTGATTTTTCGTTACATTCTGCTGATGACCGGTTGTGGACAGAGGCCATTTAAGCGGCTGTGGCTGAGTTCTCTCACACAGGATGCGATCCGTCAGGCGTTCGATGAACTGCGCTCCGGGAGTGATTATGATTCGCTCTACGCTGCGGCTAAATGCCGGAGCGAATCGGACTGGATCGTGGGGATAAACGCCACACGAAACTTTACGGTGCGCTACGGGGCAGGCCATATTCTATGGAGTGTTGGACGTGTGCAAACCCCGGTATTGTCGATGATAGTACACCGGGATGACACGATCCGAAATTTCAAGCCGGAGCCATTCTGGGAACTGAAAACCGAGTACCGTGAGGTTGTTTTCAAGTTCCGAGGCGACCGGTTCCAGCAAGAAGAAGATGCGAAAGTTCTGCTGACACGTGTTCGGGATCAGCCATTCGTCATCCAGAAAGTTGAAAGCAAGCAGCAGAAAGTTCAGCCTCCCCAGCTTTATGACCTGACGGAGTTGCAGCGAGACATGAACCGCCGCTATGGTATGTCTGCCGCAGATACGCTGAAAATTGCCCAATCCCTCTACGAGAGTAAGGCGATCACTTACCCGCGCACTGATTCACGTTTCCTGAGTAAGGCCGTGAAAAGCGAGGTACCGGACATCTTGAACAAATTGAAGGCGATGAAAGGGGAGGAAATCAGCAAACTTGATCTGGAAGATCTCCGTTTCACAAGCCGCGTTGTCAACGATAAGAAGGTGGGAGATCATCATGCCATCATTCCCACGGGCAAACTCCCCAATACGCTTCCTCCACAATCGCAGAAAGTGTTCGATGCCATTGTAACGCGCCTGATCGCTGTGTTTTATCCCCCTTGTCTGAAAGAGATCACGACCGTCGATGGTACATCGAATGACGTCCCATTTCGAGCAAAAGGGGTGCGCGTGGTCGCCCCAGGTTGGACGGTGCTCTATCCGAGAACGGGAAGTAAGGATGACCGAAACGAAGAACAGGAACTCCCCGCCTTCTCTCCCGGAGAAAGTGGCCCTCATCAACCGTTTATCAAAGCGGGAGAGACGAAACCACCATCGCACTTTACCGAGAATTCGCTTCTCGGAGCGATGGAGACTGCAGGAAAGTTCGTCGATGATGAATCACTAAAAGACGCGCTCAAAGAGAAAGGGTTGGGCACTCCCGCAACCCGCGCTGCAATCATCGAGACGTTGCTCAAACGGGGGTATATTGTACGTACCAAAAAGATACTCACCGCAACAGATCTCGGACGTTATCTGATAGCCCTCGTACATGATCCCAACTTGAAATCACCAGAGTTGACAGGTGAATGGGAGTCTAAACTGAAAGAGATCGAGCAAGGACAGTTGGATCCGCAGCAGTTCATGAACGATATTGTCCGGTTTACGCACGATCTGGTCCATGAGAGCAACGCTGTGGGAGTTGATAGGAGCCGGCTCGGAAACTGTCCATTGTGCGGGCGCGAGGTGATTGAAGGCCGCCGTGGATACGGCTGTTCAGGCTGGAAAGAGGGATGCCCATTTGTGCTGTGGAAGGAATATAAAGGAATCCCACTCAGTGTGGAACAGATTCGTAGGCTGATACAACGGCGTATCTTACTGCAACCGGTGACGCTTCCCGATAACCATCGGGTGATACTGTATCTCTCCGATACCGGTGCGGTGATGGATATCCCTGTGCCAAACCGTGGGCAACAGAGTCATGGGGGCACATCCGGGAAGGGACATAGAAAAACTCAGAGTCGGCGACCTGGTGGATCGCCCAAAGGCGAGCGTACGAGGCCAACAACCACTGGTAACGAAGCGGATGATCAAGGGATAGGAAGTTGCCCTCTGTGCGGAAAAGCTGTCGTTGAACGGGAGAAAGCATTCAGTTGCAGCGGTTGGGAGCAGGGATGCAAATTCGCCATCTGGAAGACCATCGCTGGCAAGCGTCTCCGGATGAGCACAGCAAAGACACTGTTGAACAAGGGAAAAACATCTCGGCTAAAGGGATTTCAGTCAAAGTCGGGTAAACCATTCGAGGCACGGTTGAAGTTGGAAGATGGAAAGATCCATTTCGAGTTCGATAGTTGAGTGAATCCCACCCACCCGGAGGTTGCTCAATGCTACCTACATCACTGCAATTGGCGATGTTTGATCTCGCTGGCACCACGGTAAACGACAGGATCGAGGGGATTCCCCTGATGATCCTCGGAATGATGAGAGCTTTCGCAAAGCAAGGGATTGAGTTGACCCCGGAACAGATCAAGCCACATCGGGGTAAGAAGAAGATGGAAGCGGTGCAGACACTTCTTCGGGAGTACGCCCCGCGACTGCCGCAGGATGCCGACCAGATCGCAGCCACCATCTATATGAATTTCATTCAGGAGCTTGAAAACAGCCTGCCGTACGTTACTGAGATGGAAGGAGCGACTGAGATATTTCAAGCTCTGAAGACACGAGGCGTCTGTGTGGGTGTGGGGAGCGGCTTCCCAACGCATATTGTCGAGCAACTCGTATCGCAATTGGGCTGGAAGGAGCAAGGACTGATAGATTACGTTGGAAGCGCGGAAAGCGTTGGCGCTGGTCGTCCGGATCCAAAGATGATTCAGGATGCCATGCAGAAGTTCGGGATCACGGATCCGCGAAGGGTCGTCAAGGTGGGGGATACGGTGGTAGACATCCAGGAAGGAAAGAACGCCGGAGTATGGACCATTGCCGTCCTGACAGGTTCTCACGCGGAAGAAACGCTGATGGCGGCCGAACCGGACCATATTCTGCCGAGTATCCTGGAGCTTCGTTGGGAATAGCTAAAGGAGGATCTACGATGCGAATACAAGGGATGTTTTGTATCAATCTATTGGCCATCGGTGCTTTTCTTAAGGAATGGCGCGATTCAGATGGTGATGGGATTGGCGACCATGCGGACACCGATATCGATGGTGATGGCTGGAGTAATACCGAAGAGGAGAAAGTGGAAACCGACCCGCTGGACAAACTAAGTTTTCCGCTGGAATAAGGACTGTCACGACTCCTCTAGTGACGCCAGAAGCTGAACAGCCTTTTGCACGACCATCTCACCAGCCTGGGGCACGAGTTTGCTCGACCGAACGAGTTCTGTCTCGTAACCGCCACCATCAAATGCCTCCGCAGTTGGGATGTATCCTACACAGCCATTGGCGAGTTCCACGACAAACGTTGGCTTCCACGGAGAAACCGCTTTGATCTGTTGCCCAAGTTCCGAGAAGAGTTCGGCTGGAATACCGATGATGGCGGCGTGACCTATCCGAACGGCCATCAGTTCAGCTTGTGCGACAGGATTTTGTTCCCTTTCCCGTTGAAGCAGGATCAACTCACGGGCCACGATTTCATCGCGGACGGTGGGTGGTGGGTCCAACGGCCGATCCGCGAACAACTCGTGTGCTGCTTCTAGCCGTCCCTCTGGAATTTCTCGTATGGGAATGGGCACTATCTCTTTCCGGATGACGATTTCCGCGCTTGTAGAATCCATCGGATCGGTGGCCGCCATGACCTTCATCGCTTCAGACCCGAGTGCGATCCCCATACGCCGACGCCACGCATGTCCCGATTCATTTCGCTGGAGATTTTCGACATCTATCTGGCAGACATCACCACAGGCACCATTTGCAAAGAGGACGACCGTATCTTCTCCCACCACAGATTGAATCAGATCACGGATCGCCCCAGGATAGTCGGCGGAAATGGCGTGGTCGCCGCCAACGACTGTGGCATGGCATGCAAAGTTCACGAGGACCGAGATGACCTGTCCTTTCATATTTTGAACATACAGCACGTTCAATTCTGGATCTGCCGAACCTTGCACTTGAACGATATCCGGATCACCTTTGCGTGGGTGCATCCGCACCGTACCATCCTTCATCCAGTAACGTCGAGGGAAGGCCCATCCGGGAGCCTGACCGGAACCGATCCCTACCACGGCGTCTTCCAACCGGTCGTTGGCGAGCTTTACAGCACCTGCCACAAATTTGATAAACTGAGCCGTATATTCTTCGTCTTGATTGGTCCCCAGCGCACTGACGACTGCCGGCCCTGTGTGGGTGTGAGTGGCACATAGGAAGACGTGCTCTGGATCGATACCCGTTTCCCGTTGAACCACTTCTCGGATCGCACGCTTGGTCGTGTTGCCGATGGAAAGTGCGTCGCAGGAGACCAGGGCTAGTTTCACCTCATTGCTGTTCAGCACCATCGCGCTGGCAAACAATTCATCGTGGATCCCGATAGATTTCCTGGCGACCCATTGCCCAACGAGCACGGAGCCGACTGGAGGAGTAATGTTGACCTGAGCCGCGCCAATGTGTAGCATTGGATAGTTCCTTTCTAAGGATTATTATGATGCTTCACGCAGTTTCCTTACCTACCGAACGGTAAGTTTTTCCAATCTGCGATTTGCTCGCCCTGCAAGCCGGATGATCTCCTCTGCAACATCGAAGCCTGTGGCTTGTTCAAATCCTTCGAATCCCGGTGATGGGTTTACCTCAATCACGAGGGAACCTTTCTGGCTACGAAGCATATCCACGCCGGCAATGCACAGATCCATGACTTTCGCCGCAGTGATCGCCATTTGGGCCTCGGAGGGTTCCAATTGTATCAGACGCCCGGTCGCCCCTCGGTGAAGGTTTGCTCGGAATTCTCCTGGTGATCCGATGCGTTGGATCGCCCCAATCAGTTTTCCTCCTATGATAAGGGCGCGCAGGTCAACCCCGGCAGCTTCTGAGATAAACTGCTGGATCACATAGTTCTCATGGAGAGTTTCGCAGAGCGTTTCGACAACGGAGCGCATAGAGGTCGGTGTGTCCACCAACAGGATCCCTCGTCCCTGCGTTCCCTGGAACGGCTTCATGATGAAGGGATATTCCCCTATCTTGCGCAGATCTTTCTCAAGATGTTGGGAGGAACCCGTGATGAGAGAAGGGGGGACGGGGATATTGTTCTGCGCAAGACATCGCAAGGCATGAAACTTGTGACGTGCTCGCAGAATGGCATCTGAGCGATTCAATACCGTCGCGCCGGAATATTCGAAATGCTGAAGAACCTCGATACCATACTCCACCGTCTTCTGGCTAAAACGCGGGATAATCACGTCCATTGTCGCGACAGAACGCCCGCGATGATAGATGCCCGTGCCGCGACCGCCAATATGCAACGTGCAGTCGAATGGATCCATCACTGTTACCTGATGCCCCATCGCACGTGCTTTACGGGCCAGGCGACGTGTTGAGTAAGTGTTGCTACCCCTGGAAAGAATGCCGATCTTCATCATCGGTTACTCGCAGGTGACATCTTGACGATGCATGCCCCAACAGCTCTTATCGCCGTTGTTGTAGTCAGCAGATCGAATATAGCCTGCTGAGGAGAGGGAATTCCAGCTTATTTCAGCGGATCTACCCATAGCATCTTGAAGGAAAAGAGATAGGATGTCCCCCTGCGGGCCGGGAGACCGGCGATAGGTTAGCATACTTCCGTAGGAATCGCTGTCCCGATCCTGACGCGTAAAGATAGCCTCAAATTCTCGTGATTCGGAAACGGTCCATTCAGCAAGAACGAGCGTTTTCGATTCCTGATGCGATTTGAAATACCAGCGGCCACCCTTATTATCAAGTGCACTTTGTCCCTCAATCCACAGGAAATCTTCCAAATCAAGCGCAGCATTGGATACATACAATTGCCACTGGATATTGGTATTATCCAGTATTCCTTCCAGACGAATCTGATAGGTGGTGCCACTGAGATCCAACGAATACTCCCAGATCTGCGATCCGGATTCCGAGATGATGGCTGCTGTATCTCTGGCATTTTTCAGCAGTTGTAACGGTGTTGCAATCGGGATCCCAATGGCGAGATTGGCTTCGGATACATAACCTGCTGCAACGGCGAAATGAGAGGCTCCTTCAGCAATAGAGGGGGCGACAAGCACACCACCAAATAGCGAGAGGTCTAAAGACATCGCTTCCGTGGGTGGCAAACCAAACGGTTCAGGCGTCGTGTTATCTCCACATCCGATCCAAAGCGCCATCACTGAGAGCCAGCACAGCCAACGATATTTTAGCATAAGAAAGAACTCAATCCGATCTCATAACTCTGTAATGGGGCTAATATACATCACAGTCCATAGGAATGTCAAGCGGTGCGTTGAATTGTTGAATCAGTTCACAATTGCATTGGTCTCAAGGGCTGTGTTATAATAAGGCCGTTCTTGAACAAGCCGTGTGATTCGCTGAACATCGTATGCTCATCCGATAGACAATGTTGATAGGGGTATGGAACCCGCGTGGAATTGTCTTTGCTTCGAATTGGGGGAAGAACGTCATGAGAAATCTCGAGATCGTAGCAGTCATCTTAGCGGGAGGCAAAGGGACACGTCTTGGAGTCTTGACCAATCACCGGACCAAACCTGCTGTTGCATTTGGTGGCAGATACCGTATCATCGACTGGGTGCTCAGCAATTGTTTACGGTCCCAGATCGACGATGTCTTTTGTATCACACAATTTGAGCCGATCTCGCTCATGCGACATATTGGTGCAGGGACCGACTGGGGGTTCAACGGGCTGGACCGAATTCTAATGAACCTGCATCCCAAAGAGCAACAACCAGATCGACGAATACGTGAGTATCCGGGGACGGCCGATGCGATCCGCCAGAATCAGCATCGGATCCTGCAATTCAAACCGGAATATATCCTCATACTGGCGGGCGACCATATTTACTCGGAAGACTACCGAAAGATTGTTGCCAGCCACCGGGAACGTGAGTCTGATCTCACCATCTATGCCCAGCCCGTGACGGCAGAAGAAGCCCAACACTTCGGTATCATGCGGGTAAATTCAGAGGGACGTATCCTGGAATTTGTCGAGAAACCTCAAGATCCGAAACTGATCGAGGAGTTGCGCCTGCCACAAGAACTCAAGGATCAGTGGGGAGTTCACGATCCGGATCGAAACTACCTGGCCTCGATGGGTATCTACCTGTTCAATCGGAAATCCTTGAGAGAACAACTCGATGATCCCGGGAAGCTTGATTTTGGAAAAGATGTGATTCCCTCCATGCTACAAGGTGCTGAAACCCCCTCATATCGCCTGTTTGCCCATATATATCCCGGCTATTGGCGCGACGTTGGTGTGTTGCAGACCTATTATGATACCAATCTGGAGGTCCTCGACGGCAAATACGAGGAGATCTTCACAGATCATTTGCGCACGAACACCCGGACCCGTTACATCCCGGCACCGCTTGTCAAAGGAAGCATCCACAACACGATTATATCGAGCAGTTGCATCATTGAGAAGGGCGCATCGGTAGAGCATTCTTTACTGGGATATCAGGTCGTCGTGGGTGAGAACACGATCATTCGAGATTCCCTCTTGCTGGGTGCAGATCCTCATGTTCAGAGGCGAGGCGTGATATTACGACATATTACCATGCGAATTGGAAAGAACTGCAACTTCTGTCGAGTCATCGTCGACAAAAACGTCCGGGTCGGAAATAATGTCCGCATCGGCGAAACATATTTTACCAAAGAAGAGCGTATCCGGCGTCTCTCTGAAATCGGTCTGAAGAAGGATGTCGACTATACGATACTGGATAGCGGTCTGATCGCATTTGCGAAACAGGCCACCCAGATTGAAAAACGGTTGATTCCTGATGGCTTTGAATGCTGACAACGAGGATGTATGAAGACGATGTGCCGTATTTCTAATCGGATCTTATGGACTCTACTGGCGATGATGTTGGTGACGCTACCAGCGGCTGCAGAGCCGCGAACCTTCAAAGATGCTCTGCAACAGGAGATAACGATCGAATATCCGCCAAAACGTCTGGTTTCCCTGTCTCCAGGTGTCACGGAAATGCTCTTCGCCATCGGTCTCGACAAGCAGATCGTTGGCGTGACTCGCTACTGCAACTATCCCCCCAAAGCGAGGAGGCGTGTGAAAGTCGGAGGATACTATGATCCGAGTCTGGAGAAGATCGTTGCCCTGGAGCCTGATTTAGTGATCATGGCAGCAGACGGTTACAACAAACCCGCAGCCGATAAACTGACAGAGATGGGCCTCGCCTGTTTTGTCGTGAATCCACGGAGCGTTCCCGGAATCATCCGAACGATGGAATTACTCGCCAGGATAACGGGAATCGAAACACTCGCTGTGCCGAGGATCACCAAGCTGAAAGATCGTTGGGTTGCAGTGGAAAACGTTGTGAAGATGATTCCACGGGAGCGACGTGTGCGTGTTTTTTATGGGCTCGACGCACGGGATCTGTGGACAACGGGGGATAAAACCTTCCTGAATGATTTGATCCAGCGTGCCGGTGGCGTAAACATTGCTGCTGAAGAACGCGAGGGTTGGTACCAGTTTAGCATGGAAAAACTTGTGCTGGTGAACCCGGACTATATTCTAACAGGTCGTAGTGCCAACCAGAAACGCAAGGCCGTTCTGGAGGAATGGGCCATTCGGAAAAGTATCCCCGCTGTTGCAGCGGGACGAATCCTTACGGTCGATAATGATAGCCTCAGTAGACCGGGGCCCCGTTCTATCGACGTACTAGAACAGTTGCTCCTCCAGTTTTACAATATTGATCTTCAACCTCCAATATCATCAGAACATCCATGAAACCACACGTCCGGAAATGCTATAAACTTCTGAAGCTACCCATCACCGCGAGCCGCGATGAGATCAAACGCGCCTATCGGCAGCTTGCGCTTCGATATCATCCCGACAAGAATCCCGGACAGGAAGCTGCCGCGACTCGCCGATTCACAACGATCACACGCGCCTACAGTATCTTGATGGATCATCATGCAGCTTCAGAAGTTATGACGGCATCAGATGCTGTCGAGTATTTCAAGCGGCAGTTTTATACGCTGGTGCAGCGTATTCGAGATGATACCACCGTCGGTGTGGTTATCGATCAGGAGGAGTGTGATTTCTTCTTCCGTTACCAAATTGAAGAGGTACGGATGGTACAGAGAGGAACCGTCGAAGCGCGTCGTATCGTCGATCTGATGCGAAAAGCGATGACCAGAGGATATGATCCCTCCGCCCTGGTCGATGAACATAGGGAGTTCTTTGACAAGCACGGCTTTACTCATATTGATGATCCAGAAGGATCTCAAACCGAGCGAGAAGCCCGGGAGTTGATCTGGGATAGTCCGGTGAGCGCAGAAGGCCACTATCAGTTAGGGGTTCTCTATGAGCGACGGAACCGTTTTTCAGAAGCGCTACGCGAATATCAGTTGGCATCCTATATAGCACCAAAGCGTCAGGATGTCAGACATGCGATCCGACGGCTTCAGGAATTGGTGACGCCTCAAAAAGAAGATTGTCGAACTGCCAGCCAGGAAGCCGCGGGTGAAATCTAGTGCATTGCAGATGAACTCGATGAACAAGAAGGAAGGTCACTATCGATGCCAAAGCTAGAGGTGTTTGAGAACGAGTATCCTGACAGGGATTACGAGATCTGCATTACCTGTCCAGAATTTACCGCGGTATGTCCTCGCACAGGACAACCCGATTTTGGAGTGATCCGCATCCGCTATGTGCCTGACAAATGGTGTATTGAACTAAAATCACTGAAGCTCTATTATCAGTCGTATCGCGACGTTGGGATCTTTCACGAGCATGTAACGAACAGGATACTCGATGACTTTGTGGAAGCGGTGCAACCTCGACGTGTGGAGATCACAGGTGATTTCAACGTACGTGGAGGGATCGAGACCGTTGTGACGGCATGTTATCCGGACGGCGTGGAGTTCTCATCCTGATCCAGGCGGCAGGATTCAGAAGGGGTCATTACCATCCGCTTATGGGTAATTATCAGAAAAAAAGCTATTGACTTAGGAATGGAAAGTTGTTAAGATATACGAGGTTTATTCAACAGAGGAAAGAGATGATCAATTTCAATCATATCCACTGGTAGCGAGTTCTATGGCTGATCTACGTACGGAAGAGATGGAATTGAACATGGGGCCGCAACACCCCAGTACTCATGGGGTCTTGCGGATCGTGTTGAAACTTGATGGAGAGATTGTTTTAGACGCAGAACCACACATCGGGTATCTCCACCGTTGCTTCGAGAAACACGCCGAAAACCTCACCTATCCCGAGATTATTCCCTTTACTGACCGCCTCGATTATATTGCTGCAATGAATAACAACCTCGGCTTCTGTGTAACTGTTGAGAAGCTGATGCAGTTAGAGATCCCGGAACGTGCTGAATATTTGCGAGTGCTCGTTGCTGAACTCAATCGCATTGCGAGTCACTTGCTTGCCTTCGGCACCTATGGAATGGATATGGGGGCATTCACACCTTTTCTTTATGCGTTTCGGGAACGTGAGCACATCCTGGATTTCTTTGAGGCGATTTGTGGTGCACGGCTTACCTACAATTATGTGCGTATCGGTGGTGTCGCCCGTGACGTGACGGATGAATCCCTCAAGCTGGTTGAAAAGTTTCTGGAGGATTTTGAGCCGCATGTCCATGAGTACAACGATCTCCTGAGCTACAACAGGATTTTTCTGAAACGCACTGTTGGTGTGGGGATCCTCTCTCCGGAGGCGGCGATTAGCTATGGTGTGACAGGGCCGAACCTCCGTGCATCCGGAGTTCACTGGGATCTGCGTAAGGATGAACCGTATAGTGTGTACGACCGGTTCGAGTTTGACGTGCCTAAGGCGAATACTGAGATCGGGGAAATTGGAGATTGTTGGAACCGGTATATGATCCGCATGTACGAGATGATTGAAAGTGTGCGTATCCTACGTCAGGTTCTGAATCAGATCCCCGATGGTCCCACCATGGCAAAGATGCGTGCTGCGATCCGGCCTCCCAAAGGTGAGGTCTACATGCGTACGGAGACCCCCCGGGGCGAACTTGGATTTTACATCCTAAGCGATGGAAAGAACAAACCTGTACGTGTGAAAGGACGTTCTCCCTGTTTTACGGCAATGAGCGCCTTTCGTGAGATATCCCGTGGCCTGATGATCGCTGATATTACAGCCGTCATTGGAAGTCTCGATATCGTATTGGGAGAGATTGACCGTTAAGGGAATACTATGGAATTACTGAGTTCCTTGATCTTCATGCTCGTCATTGCTGCTGCACTTCTCGGCTTTGTCATGCTCCTGGCACTGATACTGGTGCTCGCTGAACGGAAAGTCTCAGCCTATATGCAGGATCGTGTGGGACCACGACGGGTTGGCCCCTTTGGTAGTCTTCAAACGATAGCCGATGCGATCAAACTCCTTCTCAAAGAAGACATCATTTCGCTCCAGGCGGATCGCAAACTGTTCATCCTGGCCCCTTATCTCGTCTTTGTCAGTTCCTTTGCCGTTTTTGCGGCGATCCCCTTCGGACGTAACTTGATCGCCAGTGACATCAACATTGGCATTCTTTATATCATGGCAATCAGTTCGGTGGTCGTCCTGGGGATTATCATGGCGGGATGGGCATCGAACAGCAAATGGGCTCTGCTGGGAGCGATGCGCTCGGCTGCACAGATGGTGAGCTATGAGATCCCTCTCGCTCTCTCTATTCTGAGTGTCATCATGCTGGTTGGCAGCCTGCGTATGCAGGACATCGTGGGTGCCCAGTCTGGTGGCCTCTTCAGCGCACAGAACCGTTGGATCCTGCTCGACAATCCATTTACCTTTCTTGCTTTCTTCATATATTTCATCTCAGCGCTCTCTGAGGTAAATCGTACACCGTTCGACCTTCCCGAGGCGGAATCCGAACTCGTCGCGGGGTTTCATACAGAATATAGCGGCATGCGTTTTGCCCTTTTCTTCTTGGCAGAATATGCCAATATGTTCGCTGTTAGCGCCATTGCCGTGACCCTGTTCCTCGGTGGTTGGAGTGGTATCCTCCCGGGTTACACGTTTCTGAATGGTGTCCCTGGATTCGTCATCAAGGTTTCAGTCCTTGTCTTTGTGATCATGTGGCTACGCTGGACGCTGCCTCGTCTACGCGTCGATCAATTGATGTCTGTCTGCTGGAAATATCTGATTCCCATCGCCTTCTTTAACCTCATTGGCGTAGGAGTCTGGATACTGATCTTCGATTAGTCAGGATAGCATGATGAGGGCCTATTTCCGCAATATCTACGCAGCCGTCTCCACGATCCTCATTGGCATGAGGATCACGTTTAAGGAGATGTTTCACCCTTCCGTAACGAACCAATATCCATATCAGTATTATTTTGAAAAAAGGAAAAATGTCCGAGGGATTCACAAGGGATTTCGTGGTCAACTCTACATCCGCATGGAGGATTGCATCGGCTGTAAGAAATGTGCCATGATCTGTCCTGTGGATTGCATCTACATTGAAACATCCAGGTTGGAAAAAGGTATCACACTTTCGGATACGCGCGCCGTGGTGCGCCTTAAGGATCAGACAGTGTGGATCGGCGAGTTGCTGGAAGGCGACGAAAAGATCGAACCTGGAACTGTTGTTAAACTGCGAGATCTTGACGGAAACTTACACGAATCTCCAAGTGAGCACGTGGAGCACGTGGTGACCTCGAAAAAACGCCGTCTAAAGCTCGACCGGTTTGACATCGACATGTCGCTCTGTATGTTCTGTGGACTCTGTACGGAGGTGTGCTCGACAAGCTGCCTCTATATGACCCAGACTCATGAATTCTCAACCTACGACCGGGCAAGTTTGCTCTTCCATTTTGCAGACCCAAGCATCTATGAAGGGCTCACACCAGATGAAACGGAAACCAAGGCTGAAGATGGTGCGGATGCATCTGAGGGAAGGAAGCAGAAAGCAGCCCGCAGAAGGCAAAGAGAGGAAACGGCATGACAGTCACCGCTGCGATGTTCTATCTGTTTGCTGTTCTGACCGTCGGCTCCGCCGTGCTTGTGGTGACGACACGCAACGTGGTCTATGCAGCCTTCTCGCTCATGCTCACACTTTGCAGCGTTGCTTGTCTCTATGTCATGCTCCATGCTGATTTTCTGGCGGCCACGCAGGTTATCATCTATGTCGGAGGCATCTTGGTTCTGGTGCTGTTTGGCGTAATGATGACCAGTGGGAAACTCGATATGAAACTCAGGATGGAACGAGGAAGATTGATTCCAGGCAGTCTGGTTGGGTTGATACTCCTTGCTTTGTTGATAAGGATTATTTATCAATCACCGTGGCAAGTCCAGGACACCAACATGCTTGAATCCACCACTAAATCCACCACTCAATCTATCGGTGAGTCGATTCTCGGACAATACCTTCTGCCTTTCGAGATTGTCTCGGTGATCCTGCTCGTTGCACTCATCGGAGCGGTTCTGATTTCACGCAAAGAAGTGAAAGAAATCGAGGAATCATGATCGGTCTCCAACATTATCTGGTTGTCGGTGCCATTCTCTTTGTGTTAGGGATGTTTGCGGTCTTGACGCGACGAAATGCCATCGCGATGTTGATGGGAATTGAACTCATTCTGAATGCCTGTAACTTGAATTTCGTCGCATTTTCTCGGTATGTTACCGCAAATGTTGAGGGTCAGATGATCGCCATTTTTGTCATTGTACTTGCTGCGGCTGAAGCTGCGGTTGCCCTGGCAATCATACTGGCAATCTATCAGGAACTGCGCTCGATCAGTCCCGATGAAACAAACACTCTAAAAGGTTAGACAGATGTTGGCACTTCTGATTATTCTTTTTCCTCTTAGTGCATTTCTTATCCAGATTCTATTCGGACGACGTCTGCCTCGCCAGGGGGACTGGGTCTCTACCGGGGCAATTCTTCTCTCTCTCGTACTCATTGTGATGTTGTTCACTGAGGTATTGGGAAGTGACCCAACCGATTTACCCCTACAATTTCCTCAGGACGGATTGGCGTGGATCAACTTCGGAGACCGCCAGTTTATCATTGGCATACAAGTGGATACGACGACTGCCTTTGTGCTCCTGATGGTCGGGATCGCCTGTTCGATGATCCACCTGTTCTCCATCGGGTACATGCACGAGGATCCTCGCTACTCGCGTTTCTTCGCATACATCTCGCTCTTCTCCGCTTCGATGCTTGGATTGTTGTTGTCCAACAATCTACTGACCCTGTTTATCTTCTGGGAATTGATGGGAGTCTGCTCCTATCTGCTGATCGGGTTCTGGTTTGAGAAAGAAGGTGTCCATGTCAAACCAGCGGATGCGGCGAAGAAAGCCTTCATGACAACCCGCGTTGGTGATGTGCTTCTCCTGTTGGGCATCATCATCCTGTTCCTGGGAATCGGGGATCTGCAATTCCGCTCGGTGTATGACGGCGTTGCGGCAGGCAAACTATCGGGAACATGGCTCACGCTTGCGGGTTTGCTCATCCTCGGCGGAGCCATCGGGAAGTCAGCTCAGTTCCCGCTTCACACGTGGTTGCCTGATGCGATGGAAGGCCCAACGCCTGTGAGTGCCCTGATTCATGCTGCCACGATGGTCGCCGCAGGCGTTTATCTCGTCGCCCGCACCCTTCCGATCATGACGCCTCCCGTGATGCTCACCGTTGCGTATGTTGGTGGGTTTACAGCCATCTTCGCGGCGAGCATCGCATTGGTCAGGCGGGATATCAAGAGTGTGCTTGCCTACTCGACGATCAGCCAATTGGGATATATGATGTTGGGGTTGGGGGCTGGTAGCTATGTTGCCGGAGCATTGCACCTGACAACACACGGATACTTTAAGGCGCTCCTCTTTCTGGGCTCAGGAAGTGTGATCCACGCTTTGCACACTCAGGATATGTT
>JAJRTO010000387.1 GCA_024278235.1 Candidatus Poribacteria bacterium | reverse complement strand
TTGCTCCCGTGTGCCTGGGAACGAGCAAGGGTGCACGCTCTACGGGAGGGAAGGGCGCATGGAAGTGAAGCCGTTGATTCACGCCATCGGTTGGGTCAGTGGTCTGATGGCATTGGGCAAACTGTTCGCCTTCCTGCGAGATGTGCTCATGGCTGCCTATTTCGGAACGAGTGCCGGGACGGACGTGTACCTGGTCACCCGATGGATACCGATCACCGCACCACTCCTCGTAGTTTGCGTGATCTTCTTCGCCCAGTGGATGGGGATCGCCTCGTTGATGCTGGGACTGCTGTTGGGAGAGATCCTACGCGTCGGCGTGCAATTGCCTCCGCTGTTGCTCAAAGGATGGCGGTTTCGTTTCGGACTGCACGATCCGGTTCCGAATACGGTTTCCTTTTGGAAAGTCGCAGGCTATTCGGGCGGCATCGTGCTGATGACACAGACCTATGTGCTGGTGGATCGAGCACTGGCATCGGGACTTGCACCCGGGAGTATCGCTGCCTTGGGCTTTGCGCTCAGAGGATTCACCGTGATGCATGAACTGTTCGCACTTAGCGTCGCGACAGTGCTTTTCCCAACGTTCGCCCAGCAAGCTGCATTGCCACAACCTGCGGAACTGGGCTGGCTGTTGAAACGAAGTCTCAGAGTCATTACCATCGTTGCACTCCCGCTTTCCGCACTGCTGTTTGCTTTTGCTCGTCCGCTGACAGCTCTGCTCTTTGAGCGAGGTCAGTTTCATCCAGGTTCTGCCGAACTCACCGCCAGCGCTTTGCGTCCCCTGTCGCTTCAGGTTTTTGGAGCCGCGTTCCTTGCTGTGCTGTTGAAAGCCTGCTATGCGCAAGGAGAAGCGAGGATTCCTTTTCTGATAGCACTTCTCAGCCTGGGAGTCGGCATCGTTTTGAAGGGTCTGCTTGTCCCCGGTTACGGAATCCAGGGATTGGCCTTCGCCTCTGCAATGGCCATCAATCTGAATGCTTTGCTATTGTTTATTGTCATGCATCGCAATGCCACCAAAGTATTCTCAGGAAAACCGGGCTCTAATGAGTGTCGGGTTCACACCGAAACAGGAGAGACCCCCGGAAGCGTTGGAACAGAGCTCTGGCCGAAGGGAGGCTCTCGCTGAGAAACCCTCCAGACGACTTCGATTGGGACTATCTCTTCTCGCTGCAGCAGACACGCACGGTGTCCGAAGGGATGGAACCATCTCATTCCAAGGAAGACGCTACCCTGTGGATCGTTATATGGAGAGCGAGGTGACGGTGTGCTTGCTTCCAGAGCAGAAGTTGATGGTGTATAAGGGTGATGAAAAGCTGACTGAGTATCAGCTCTGAGAGCAGCAGCTCTGAGAGCAGCAGCTCTCAGAGGAGATACTCTGAATCTCCGGCAAGCAGCGAGCGCAGCGCAAGAGCAAGCAAGTCTCATGCCATATTCACTGTTCAGAAGCCTATCACTCGACAATGTCTTGTTTCAACGTTCCCGAATGTCTTGTTTTGAATGTTACAGAACACGCGTAGATTTTGTCGTTGACCGGGAACGCAAAAGCCGGTAGAATGACGATCAGTTTACGAAGCATCGATAGGGTGGACACGAAATTCCAGTTCCGGCTATTGTTGTGAAAGGGGGAATACCCATGTCGAGGAAATGTAAATTCGCGCTTGGATGTCTCTGTTTTATGTGTGGATGGATGCTCCCCATGCTGGCTTTCGGTGTATCGAAATTCAAGGTGTCTGAGTATGATGGAGGACATCAGATCTGGTTTGAGGAACTATCGGTTTATCCGTACGGGAAACTGGCAACGCTGTGGGGAACGATTCGGAGGAGATAACACTGAAATCTCACCGACAACGTAGTGTCACCCTTCGATCCGTCTTGATCGGCCTGGCGTTTATTCCGATCAACGTGTACCTCGTCATACAGTGGGAAACTGTCTGGGGAACGCAATATCCCACGACGATGGCGATCTTTTTCAATGCGATTTTCTGTCTGTTCCTGGTCACACTTCTCAATCTCCCGTTCAAACGATTCTTGCCACGAGTCGCTCTCAATCAGGGCGAGCAACTCACCATCTACAGCATTTTGTTGGCTGCTATCGCTGTCAGTGGGCATGACTTCAGCCAGACGATCTTTTGTACGCTGGGAAACGCACGTTGGTTTGCGACTCCTGAGAACGAATGGCAAACGCTGTTCTGGAATTATGTTCCTCGCTGGCTCACTGTCAACGACGATAAAGTGCTGCGCGGGTTCTATGAAGGCGAATCTTCCTTCTATAACATCGAACATATTCGGGGATGGCTGCAACCGATGCTCTGGTGGACAACCGCGCTGACGGTCTTGGCTTTCGTCATGATCTGTATCAACTGCATCATCCGGAAGCAGTGGATCGAACGAGAGAAGCTGACCTATCCGTTGGTACACCTCCCCTTTGAAATGACCCGCGAGGATGCCCTCCAGAGCTTTTTCAAGAACAGGCTTCTCTGGATCGGTTTCGGGATCGCTGCCGGGATCGATCTGATCAACGGCCTTAATGCATTGTTCCCTGTTCTTGCGAAGATCCCCCTCGTCTATGACCTCGGGGCGCATTTTGTGGATCGTCCCTGGAATGCTGTTGGCAGCCTTCCCGTTCATATCAATCCTTATGCGATTGGTCTCGCCTTCCCAATCCCTCTGGATCTGCTCTTTTCCTGCTGGTTCTTCTATCTGCTCTGGAAACTTGAGCGCGTGTTTGGGGCAATCGCGGGTGTGAACACTCCGGGATATCCATTTCCGGATCAGCAAATACTGGGGGCATACCTGGGAATCGCCATGGTTGCTACCTGGATGGGGAGGAAATATCTGTGGAGCACACTGAGGGCCTCGCTTGGGACACAAACAGATTTGGACGAGACCGGCGAGCCGATGCGGTATCGAACGGCTACTTTGGGGGCATGTCTGGGAATTGTGTTCCTGGTCGGCTTTGCTTATCGGGCAGGGATGTCAATCCCCTTTGCACTGTCTTTCTTCGGAATCTATTTTGTCATCTTGTTTGCGTTCACTCGTATGCGCGCTGAACTTGGCCCTCCCTTGCAGGGGATCCATTATTCCGGCCCGCTCCAACTGATCGTGGCGACGGTCGGTAGCCGCCGAATCTCTGCTCAGACGCTCACAGCGGCTGCCCCCTATTGGACGCACACCAAAGAAATCCGGAACAGCCCCATGCCGTTTTATCTGGAGAGCTTCAAACTCGCGGATAGAGCCAACATGGACACACGGAGGCTCTGGAAAGTCCTCTGGCTGGCGACGTTTGTCGGCATCTTTGTCACCTTCTGGGCATTTCTGGATATGAGTTACAAGTGGGGTGGGCCCGGGGCATGGCGCGGTAATACGGCCTATACCGTGATGGAACGATGGATCAGTCGCCCGGTAGAGCCCGATACCACCTTTCTGGGAGCAACGGCTTTCGGGCTGATATTGGTGGTGATCAACACGGTGTTGCGCCTGCGTTTTCTCTGGTGGTCGTTGCATCCGTTAGGCTATCCACTCGCAGGATACTATCACTTTGATAAGCTCTGGTTCCCATTCTTCATAAGCTGGCTCGTCAAATGGTCGATCCTCAAATATGGTGGCATCCACGCCTATCGGAAAGCGTTTCCATTCTTCCTGGGATTGGTGTTGGGAGAATTTGTCCTGGGAAGCATCTGGGGAGTCGTTGGTCTGTTGACTGGGAAACCCACCTATGCATTCAAGAACTGGTAAGGAGTTCCTTCTATGAGTCCCGCAACGGAATACCGATATAATCGTCTCACCTGGGAAGATATGAACAAAGTCATTGCTATGCAAAAGGTGGTCCTCTTGCCAACAGGTTCCACCGAACAGCATGGCCCACATCTTCCGCTCGATGTGGACACCTTTCTTACGGAGTCTGTTTGCCTGGAGGTAGGCCGCCGGGCATCCGACCGAGTGCTGATCCTGCCGCCGGTCGCCTATGGACTGAACCTGCACCACATGGACTTTCCCGGCACGATCCATATCGAGCCGGACGTTTTCATCGCTTTTGGCCTCAATATTACCAAGAGTGTGGCCTATCATGGTTTCACGAAGATCCTGATCGTGAACGGTCACGGCTCTAACGGCCCACTCGTCGATCTGATCGCTCGCAAGACGGTACTGGAGACCGACTCCCTCTGTGGAACCGTCAGCTATTTTTCACTGGCGATGGAGGCGTTCCAGAAGATAAGGGATACATCGGTGATAGCTCATGCCGACGAATTTGAAACGTCGCTCTATCTGCATCTGGCGCCGGAGCGTGTTCGCAAAGATAAGATCGGCAAGGGCGATGACGTGATGGGAAAATATGTGAGTTCTGATAGCACTTCCAATTATCCTGTCCGTTTCCATGACATCTGGGGACGTTGGACGCAGGTGGGGGTTCATGGAGATGCGACGGCAGCAACGGCCGAGAAGGGCAAGATCATCTTTGAGGCAGCCGTATCCGGCCTGATGGATGTGGTGGATGAGTGGCGGAATTGGCCGGTCGCTGAACGATCAGACCAGCATGCACGCCCTGTTCAGTCACAGATACGATGGTAGGTACCAAGCAAGTTTCGCGTGAAACGTTCACAACGTTGAACGTTGGAAAGCACGGTGGTTGCCGGGTTCCTGACATTTGAAACTTGACATCCATTTCTGAATATGGCTCAGGAGGGAAAAGTATGAAAATACGTGAGATTCGGGCGGTGGGCCTGTATGGTGCCACCCCGGAAGGTGGGTGGAGTGACGAACTGGAACCGGACGAGTGCGTGCATACATTGGTCGCCGTCATCACAGATGAAGGTCTGGCCGGGCTGGGAAGCGTTTTTACCAACGATGGGCTTGTCAAGAGTGCCCTGGCGGTGCTGGAACCTCTGTATCAAAATGAGAATGCACTGGAACCAGAACGGGTGAGTGAGAAACTTCGTCAGAATATGTTCTGGCTGGGTCGCGGCGGTTCGATCACACACACTATCAGCGGCATCGATATTGCCCTCTGGGACTTGCTGGGACAGGCCACCGGTCAACCCATTGGTCGTCTGTTGGGAGGACGCTACCGTGATCGGGTGAAGCCTTATGCCTCGCTGTTGATGGAAGATCCAAATCCTCTGACTCACAAGTTGCTTCAGTTGAAAGGGCAGGGATTTCGAGCGTTCAAGATCGGCTGGGGGCCTTTTGGACGTCAGAGTCATGCCCTGGATGAGGCCATCATCCGCGCAGCGCGGGAGGCTGTGGGAGCGGAAGTGTTGCTGATGGTGGATGCCGGTGGTAGCGATGCGTTTTGGCAACAGGGCTATAAATGGGCTTTGCGAACAGCACAGATGCTCGCAGATTATGATGTGGCTTGGTTCGAGGAACCGCTGAAACCGGATGCACTGGACGACTACGCCCGATTGCGACAGATGACGTCCGTTCCGATTGCTGGCGGCGAGGTCCTGACACGTCGCCAATCCTTCCAGCCCTGGTTGCAGGCAGGCGCACTCGATATCGTGCAGCCGGATGTGACCAAGGTGGGTGGTATCAGTGAGTCACGGCGTATCGCCTGGATGGCTCAGGACAATGGCGTCCGTTTCATTCCTCACGGCTGGAACACGGCTGTTGGTTTGGCCGCTGATTTGCAGTTAGCGTCCGCCTTCCCGGATACAGACCTGGTAGAATATATCACGGGATCGCCTTATGTGGATGAAATCGTTGCCGGCGGCTGGACGTTGGATGCAGATGGCATGCTGCCGATTCCCAACTCGCCCGGTCTGGGATTGACGTTGGACACGGATGCCGTGATGAAGTATACTCGGGGAGAGAAGTTGCTGTAGATTTCGGATGGTACAGAATCCCCCGGCGGGAAGTGGATGTGGTGTTCCGGCAAACCGATCTGCTACCCCGGCGGGCTTTTCTGCAAGTCATGAAGGTGGAAGCAATGGGACTAACCGTGTCAAGTTTTACTCGCACTATCACACATGCAAATATCGACACCACGGCAGGTGGCCAACGGCCCAACTTTCTCATCATCCTTGCGGATGATATGGGCTATGGTGATTCGAGCTGCTACGGTGGCTGGATCGAGACTCCCTGTATGGAACAATTGGCTGCCGAAGGGCTCAGATTTACCGATTTTCATTCCAGCGGTGCAGTGTGCAGTCCAACCCGGGCCGGCCTGATGACAGGACGCTATCAGCAACGCGCTGGCATCCCCGGGATCATCAACGCAGATCCGAAACATCGATCGCACCATACGGGTCTTGACCCCAATGAGATCACGTTTCCCAGACTGCTCAAACAGGTCGGTTACACTTCCGCCATCTTTGGCAAGTGGCATCTCGGCTATCATCAGAGATTCAACCCGCTTCATCATGGATTCGACCGATTTCGTGGTTATGTGAGCGGGAATATCGACTACATCTCCCACTATGATCGCATGGGCACTTACGATTGGTGGGAAGGACTCGAACACGTCGAGGAGGAAGGCTACAGTACCCATCTCATCACGAAGCACTCGGTTGAGTTTATCGAACAGAACAGAGATCGGCCGTTCTGTCTGTACGTTGCACACGAAGCCGTGCACACGCCCTTGCAGGGACCGGGAGATCCGCCACAACGTGGCCCGGACAAGTCCGGGGGCAAGCTCGAAGAACGGGATGCTAAAGAGACGTATCGTCAGATGATGATCGAGATGGATAATGGCATCGGCGAGATCCGTGAGGCACTTATCCAGGCGGGTATTGCGGAGAACACCTTGATTTTCTTCTTCTCCGACAATGGTGCGACGGAGGAGGGATCGAACGCTCCGCTACGTGGTGGCAAGGGATCCGTGTGGGAAGGAGGACACCGGGAACCCGCCATTGCCTGGTGGCCGGGGAGCATTGAACCGGGCACGGTGACGGACCAACTCTCCATCAGTCTGGATCTCATGCCCACGATGCTGGATCTGGCAGGGGCACCATTGCCTGAGAATCATCGACTCGATGGCATCAGTCTGGAGCCTCTGTTGTTGCGGGGAGAATCTCTTGGCCATCGTCAATTGTTCTGGAATGGTAAGGCCATGCGTGACGATCTGTGGAAGCTGGTGACCGAACCTTCGGGCCCCCAACTGTTCCATCTGGCCGAGGACATCGGCGAGACGACAAACGTGGCAGAAGAGCATCCGGGACGTGTCCGGGCGATGCAGGCCGCGGTTGAGGTGTGGAAAGAGGATGTGGAGGGAGCTGAACGTTACACGTGAAACTTGCTAATGAAGGGGGTGTTCATGGATAAGCTCAAGGTGGGTGTCGTTGGACTGGGACTGGGACGTTATCATGTAGCGGCCTATGCGGAGTCAGAAGCGGTGGGCAGACTGGTGATATGCGACCCGGATGCCAAACGGCTTGAAGAGATACAAGCCGCGTTTCCGGCGGTCAAGAAAGGTTATGAGAGTCTGGAAGCGATGCTTGCGGCAGAGCACCCGGATGCGGTGAGTATCGTGACACCGGACCATCTACACCGACCGCATACGACAGCGTGCCTGGAGGCCGGATGTCACGTGCTCCAGACGAAACCGTTGGCAACGAACCTGGAGGATGGGCGAGCGAGCATACGTGCTGCCGAGGCCACAGGGAGATTGTTCATGGTCGCCCATGAGCGACGATTCCGGACGCATGTCCGCGCGATCAAGGCGATGTTGGAGGCCGGAGAACTGGGCGAGATCATCCACCTGCGGATCGATGCGATTCAGGACAAACGCTCGCAGTTCAAGCGGTCGCCCTGGTATGCATCGGCAAAAGCAGGACGCACAGCACTGGTAGGCTCAGGGATCCACGAGGTGGACTTGGTGCGCTATTTCATTGGGAAACCGATCCTTTCTGTGAGTGCTTACAGCAACCGGCTTGGAACGCTGAGTTTCCCCAGGGATAAGACCACGGCTGCGATC
>JAJRTO010000386.1 GCA_024278235.1 Candidatus Poribacteria bacterium | reverse complement strand
CTCTGGCAACCTGGTCCATAAATCCTGCCGCTTGCCGTGCAGCATGGATGTGCGCAGCCTCAACCAGGATGGACTGCGCACTGGTGTGGGTACAGATAACGCCTAGCACTAGAGTTGAGATGAGCAAGATTTGGCATCCTCTCATATCTCTGCCTCCTTCAACGATGTTGGCAACGGCAAAGCAAGGTATCATTCGCTGCTCACTTTCACTCCATCAGCACAACCCCCAAATGCTTGCCGGCGATCTCCACGCCAGCGCGTATCCTTCCGGTTGCTACCATCCTGTCTCCTCGGGCGGGGACATCGCCCTTGGGGATCACCCAGATCTTGCCGGTACCATCGTCGATCTGATAGGCTCCCTTATGGATGAACGGGAGCGCAAGCGTTTCGGTGACCTTGCCGCTGAGAGTGACCTGCCGTCCCTCGAACCTCTCTACGTCATCCCTTATGTTCCTTACGGTGGCTGCGCCGCATCCAACGGCCATGAGCAGCATCAGGCACACCATGCTAAGCACAATGGATTTCCGATAGATGATCATTGTTTCCTCCTCTGTAGGGCCAGGCATTTGGGAGATGTGGTTCAAGAGATGGCAGAACTTCCCCGAATGCCTGACCCCTACGCCATCCACCCATGTGATAGTCTGTCCTCCCATTTCGGTCTCCGCCTGCCGAGTGAACTTCCCAGTGGTCACCAGATAGCAGCGGGAGGCATTCTGGCTGGTGACAACGCCGAGAAAGGCACGTACCTCACGGATCGGGACAGTGCCTGTGTAGAACTTGCACTCCACAAGCTCTATCCTCCGACGTCTCTTCAGCAAGATGTCGAATCCGCCGTCCTTTGTGGGATGCGTCAGGGTTGCCTGAGCGTCCTGCTTCGAGAAGAAGGTGGCTGCCCAATGCTCGAACTGCTGTGGCGTCTGGACCGTGCGAAGGCAGTATGGCCGTTCTCCTCTCCGCAGTTTCAGATGATGTGTTCTCCAACGCCATAGTGCCCGGAGAAACAGCGATGCAATCAGGACAATCCCAACCAACTGGAGGTGACTTGAGAAGCAGGCTTGTAAGTCTTGCCACGCTTGCATCGCTCTGTCCTCTACGACGGCATCCATCGCTCACATTTCCGCACGAATGCCGGCTCAAGGGGTTATGGCAGCCTCTTCAGCCGATCTAGCGATTCCCGGGCGACGCGCTTGACCATGTCCACCGGGTCGTCGTCCTCAACGCTCTCCAGCGGCTTTACAGCCCGCTTGTCCGCGAGATAGGCGAGCGAATCAGCGGCACCGGCGCGCACCCGGAAATCCTTGTCCTTGAGCGCGGCGATCAACGGGTTGAGCGCACGCGAATCCTGCATCCGGCCCAACTGGAACGCGGCCACGGCCCGGACGCCGGGATCCGTGTCCTTCAGGTCATTGATAGCCCGACTGACCTGATAGTGTTCCGCGCGGTCGGGGGTGATCTGGCGGAGCGCGGCAACCGCGTTGCTGCGGATCACGCGGTTCGGGCTGTTCAGCGCGGTCTCCAGCGACCCGACAGCGGGGGTCCCGATCCTGGCAAGCAGACCTATTGCAATCGGGTGGAGGGGGCTTTCTGTATCCCCCAGGAGCGCAACGAGGGGATCCACGGCGATCTCGCCCAGTTGCGTCAGGATTACCGAAGCGGACGCCTGGATGGATCGATCCGGCTCTCGGAGTGCTGCCATCGCGGGATCCATCGCAGGTCGGAGCACATCCACCCGCGCTTCGGGTGCGATCTCTGCCAGCACCCCAAACGCATGGCGTCGGATGATGCGATTCTCATGCGTGAGTCCACGAATCAGAGCCCCCACGGCGGGCGGTCCGGTGCGTTCCAGCGCGTCTGCGGCAGCCTTTCTCACCGCACCATCTTCGTCCGCGAGCAGCGCGATGAACTGCTCCACCAGGCTCGTGTCGGCCAGGCCGGCCAACGCGCTCACCGCGGCCGCGCGAACCGACGCATCCGGGGAGTTGAGGTCGTTCCGATACCGCACGATCTGGTATTCGTGCGCCCTCTCAGGCTGGATCTGCCCCAGCACGACAGCAGCTTTGGCGCGGATCGCATCGTCCCGCTGATCCAGCAGCGGCACGAGCCAATCTGCCCCCTGGCTTCCCATTTGCTGGAGCATCTGGATGGCTATCGAGTGGATAGGGGCGTCGAAGTCCACGAAGGCCGCGACGATGGCATCCCTCGCGAGCCGGAGACTGGCCGGGTCGGCCAACCTCGACCCAATGTCTCTCAACGCGATGGCCGCCTGCACCCGGACAGACGTCTCGGAATCTCCGAGCAGCGGGATGAGCATGGGGACCGCCGGCTCCCCGATCCTGGTGAGCGCGTCCGTGGTGTTCTTACGAACGGTCTTGTCCAGATCCCGGAGGGCTGCGATCAACGGCTCAATGGCACGCTCATCGCCCATGGCCCCAAGCGCGATGGCGGCTTGTGCCCGGATGGCATCATCTCGGTCCTGCAAGTCTGCCAGGTATCTGGAAAGCTGGTAATCTCGCAGATTCTCCGGATGGATGCTGCCCAGAACGCCCACGGCCACAGCACGCATCGCCGCATCCTCGTCCCGGAGAGCATCGGTCAATGCATTGACCGCCGGCGTCCCAATCTGGGTCAGCAACGTCGCAGCCGCCGTGGACACCAGCCCAACCTCATCCTGCAGGAGCTGGATCAGGGGAGCGATGGCGGGAGTGAGAAGCGACACGTCGTTCGATCTGAGGAACAGTTGACTCAATGCCACCACAGCATTGCGCCGCACCAGGGGATCACTATCCCCCAACGCGGCTGCCAGGGGTTGAGCAGTGGTGACATCCCCCAGCGTTGCCAACGCTTTCGCGGCTGCCGCACGCAACTGCGGATCCGAATCCTGGAGGTCATAGAGATATCGGAACCTCTGGTACTGCCTGGCCTCTTCAGGGGAATGCTCTGAGAGCCTGGTCGCCGCTTCGAGACGGATGGCAGCCTCGGGATGACTCAACTCTTGCCTATAGAGCGTCATCTCATGCGCTCCCTCTGGCTGGAGTCGTTTGAGGGCACGGGCCGCGCTCCAGCGCACGAATCGCACGCTGTCGTCGAGGACGTTCGTCAAGGCGTCGACGGCCTGGGCGCCCCCAATCTTGCCCAACGCCTCCGCGACGATGGCTCGGACATATTTGTCCTCGTCCCTCAACAGCGGGATGAGCGCGTCCACAGCGGTGGCATCCCCTACCTGGCCCAGCGCATAAGCAGCGTAGGCACGAGCGGATGCCTCCTTGTAATTCAGTTGGTTGATGTACTCAGACGGCGTGGCCTCCTGTGCGAGTGTGCCGCTGGCGATCATGACAAGAATCGCACAGGTTACGAGCAATAGGTGTCTCAGTGGATACTTACGCATTAGACTGCCCCTTTCGGTTGATACGTTTGTTATGTCGGGGCGAGGCATCCGCTCGCTGTTCAGTCGGGTTCACGGAGCAAGCTCCGGATGCGAACGCCTCACCCTTACCGGGGTTTCTCGAGCCATCCCCACTGTTTCTGGTATGTGTCATCTGAACGGCGAGATGGGTTTTCATGGTCATATTCCCATTTCAACGGGTTGAGCTGAATGTACTCGCGGATGCGAGTCAATTCGGCGTCGTTCCGAACAACGCGTTCGTAGTAATTCCGCAGCCATACGGGTTCCCCCGGTGTCTGGCGAATGCGGTTGATGCGGCGGGCCGTCACCGATTTGAAATTGCCCACAATTGCCCCCAATGAACCTGGCATCAAACGTGGTAGGGACGAGGCATTCTTTTGCGGAGGCACGTTCGGTTCAGATTTCATCATGAGGTCAGGCGTCTCCTCCATCGCCTCATTATCTGCGGAATGCCTCGCCCCTACGATGTGGATGATACCATGCACATGGTTGGGCATCACCACAAAGGCATCTGCTCGGGCAGAAGAAAAATGCCTGGGAATCGAGCGCCAGCCATGTTCCACAACGCGGTGGTAGACTGCATTGCCAAACAGGGAGTGCCTCTGGTATGTGCAGATGGTGACGAAATAGACGCTTCCCAGCCCACTCACAATACGCCGCGGCATCGTGCCAACTCACACCAACCACCGGCTGCTCAGGGGCGTTGAAACGGTCATTGTCCCAGTAGCCCGGTTTCCGATGCCCGGTTGCTTCCACGAACTTGCGGTACCGCGCGTTCGTCACCTCAGTCACGTCCATGTAGAACGCGTCCAGATAGACCATGTGAACAGGGAGTTCGTCGGAACCTCCCTCGTTGAACGCATCACCCATCTCGAACTCCCCGGCGGGAACCAGCGCCATCTCCGCGCCGTCCTTGCCAGTGGTGCGTTCCGGTGGCGTAAGACGAACCGGCGGGAGTGATTCGAGAAGAAAACGAGCAGGCAGTCGTCGCTCTTCACGCGATCCGGGTTGGCAAAGGTGCTGAGCGCGTCCAGAATCCCCCGCTTCGTCGCCTTTTGACATGGACATCCCCTACGGTTTGGTCAGGATCGTACAGTAGGTCTGCGCGACCTTTGCAGGTGCTTCGGAGGGGTCGCCCTCCGGCTGAGCCAATACCGAGCGTGTTCGATGTTTCAACGCTTTGACGGTCTCGGGTTCGTCAATATTGCCGAACCTGGGAAACGCACCTTTCTGCTCGTAAAAGGCGCGCGTTCGTGCTCCGAACGGTTTGGTGCTTGCTACCACTTTGAGCGTCTCCACTCCATAAGGCGGGAAGATCTCCAACCTGAAGCTGTCGTCGTAGGGGAGAGGCATCCGGACGCCTGCCCGGATGAAGTTTTCATGACGGGAGTGCCGCTTCTCCCAGTATTCGTTTGGGAAGATCAGGTGAGTTGCGCCATCGGGGGCAATGTCATAGACCTCGATGTAGCAATCCACGTCCGATTTGACGTACAACGTCAGTTCTTCTCCCTCCCGATACGCCACCGCTCGGTCCGGTTCGATGGTGATGCGGAAGTCTGATTTGGGAGCCTGTCCTTCACGGGCGGGCTCCTCGGATATCCAGTCGCGAACCTTTTCCTCAATGCGTTGCCTCTGCACCTCGTATTGTGGCGGCTTGACAGTAACGTTGTCGGGTATCCCCCCAATGACCTCCGTAACAGCAACCATCCGAGCGTCCTCAATGTGGATAAGCTCTGCCTTCACCCGGACGCCTTTTCCCCAAAGGGAGTATTGTCCCGTCAACATCGCGTCCAATCCCTGAATCCTGCCGAGGCGTTTCACCGTATCCGGGTCGATCAGGTCGGACATCTGGAGATCCAGTTCTCTGAGGATTTCATCAAGTCTGGATCGGTTCACGAGTGTGAAACGCGGCACATTCGTAGCCGCGTTCTCGACTTCGGCGGCAAAATGAACCGCGAAGTCGCTGCTCATCTTGCTATCGCCGTAGAAGAAGCTGCCAAGTCCTACAGCGATAGGCGACGTCGTTGCGTGCATCTTATCCGATAATTCGCGGGTGAGTTTTTCCACATCCTCACTGAACTGATCTGCCAAAGTGGTTACCATCAGGGACACCACCCACAGCAGGGAAAACGTCCATACACAGAGCTTCTTTCGCACAGTCGACCTCCAAAACTCCCGGGTTCCCCATCATCAACTTGTGAAGGAAATCATACCACAAAACGCGCCGGTGTTCACGTACTACGTTTCACGCATCACGTATCCGTTCACTGCGGCAACCGCGATCTCAACTCCTCCAGTCTCCCCTGCACGTAGGGATCACCCGGCTGAAGTTCACTAATGCTTTCCCACTCTTGGATTGCCTCCTCAAGCTGATTGTTCTTCTCAAGGAGCACAGCAAGTTGCGTTCTGGCACGTGGATCTTCCGGCTTCATCTGGACCGTTCGCTTCTGCCACTTGATGGCATCCGGGACGTTGCCTATTCGGTCATAGCAGATCGCGAGCAGGAAGGTGGCGTCAATGTGTTCCCTATCATGCTTGTACGCCAGCTTCAGCTTCAATATCGCCTCGTCCAATCTGTCCTGTCCCATGAGGAGCTTCGCATCAGATACCAGCAGGGAAGGGTCTATTCTCTCCTTGATGAGGAATTGGTAGGACAAACCCACACCCACAATAAAGGCAATGACAACAGCCGCGATGAGAGTCCACCTTTTTGCCCTGTGTTTCGGGGTAAGCTCAGCGATTATCGTGTCGATATCGGGTCTTGGCATAGATAACTCCTAACCTGGACAAGCTAAGCAAGTTTCAGAAACGCCTGTTCACTTCTGAACAGGCAAGCTGCCTGCTCCACCTCTCATTTCCTTCCGCTCAATCATAAGTGTATGAGTCGCTCTCTTGATGACGCGCCACTCTGAGCTTTGGTTGATGACTGTAGCGAGGTACTTGACTCTCTGAACCAGATCGCCGCTGACGAGAGCTTGCTGGGAGAACGTCAGGACATACTTGCTCAGAGCCTTGTCGAAGACAACTCCTCTGACTTTTTCGACTCCGTAAGCGTCATATTGGGTCAGTTTCTCCTGAAGCTCCTCGTAATCCTCCAGCCTTTGAAGCCCCTTGACGTAGAGCACAACAAGGCGATTTGGAGCGCCCATCTTTTCCTTAATCTCCTCAATCAACGCTTCCACCGCAGGCTTCGCATCCTCAATGGCGAGTCGGATAGCCCTGTCAGGTTTCTGCATCCCCTTTGTCTCGATCAGTCGTTCAATCACCAGCCTCGCGGCTTCACGCTCGACATCGAGTCGAATGCCTTGAACGCTTCCGTCGAGATTCACAACCTTCACTCTGCTCAGGTTCTGTAAACCCTCAGTACCTGGGAACAGGTCCGCATCTCTCATGGAGAAACCCACCTCACCCAGCACAAACAGATCTGCCAGGTCACCAAGCCCACTCGACCACAACTCGGCAGCCGATTGCGCGCGTTCCCGCTTCACTATGCTGGTCTCTGCCAGCTTTTCAATGAGTTGTCGGGCTGCCGCGAGCTGAGCATCGGCCAACCAGGTGATCTCGTATCCGGCCTCGATGAGCATGCTCCGAACGGTCGCGAGAAACTTCCTCTGAGCAAGCCTGGCATACTTCTCCTCCAGATCATCGGTATCGATCGTCACCCCGACGAACAGCACCCGTGGGTTTGCCAGTTTCTCTGCCACTTTGTGCACGTTTGGAGACACCCACACCTGAAGCTTCACACAGATCGTGTCCGGATCCTGAGGGTCGCGGTGAGGTGCTTCGATAACCGCCAACTTCCGGGCATATCCCTCCACATGGGCATCCACCACATCCACGACAAGTTCGGCATCCTGCACGACTGTTACGCTTTGGATGTTGACACCGATCTGGTACTGGAGCGCGTTTCGGAGCGCATCACGCTCCGCCTGAGCTGTGGCAGCTTGCACATCGCCATCGATGATTCGTGCGCTACCGTTCGCTTCGACGATCCATCCGGGTTCCTCAGCACAGATGCTAGAGACGAAGGACAGAACAAGCAGGATTGAGATGGGCAGTAGATGGAATTTCATGGGGACCTCCGGTGAAACTGTTGTTGGATACATTTTGGGCATACTATCTATGAGAACCACCGGAAGGGCGATTTGTTTCATGAATTTGCGGGGATTCCGCTATGCCGAACGTAGCCCTGCACGATGTCAGAGCTATGTATCACACCGAGGAATGGAGGAAGCAGGTAGGCTACTTCTACATATCTGTGGACCTCCAGAGCACGCCCACAGCCAATGTACCCAGCAGCATCTATCGAACGAGTTTCATAGACACCTCCGGAGTCTACGAACAGTGGCTCAAGCGAGGGATTTTCGCCAATATCTTAGATGTTGGGCTCTGCTATCAGGGGAGGGCATTTCCACTTCCTGCGGGATTGTACGGTGACATTGGAGAGCACTTTCCACGTGAACATGGCGCTGATATTGGGAGAGGGGACACGCAAGGAAGAAGCTGGGGAGACGATCTGGGCTCATAAGGGGCAACGAACGACCGGCTTGCTTCTGGTGGGGCTTTGCTCTTTCACGAGGATCCTGCGTTCGCTGACGCTCGATAGGATCCAAAGTTTCTTTGCACGATTATTCACGGGGTGGCAGTGGCCAGAGAAGTTAGAGATAAAGTACCAAACACAAAAGTGTTAGCTACCAAATCGCACAATAGAAATTCCCCAGGCAGCGTCTTAGTGTCCAATCTTTGTTGTTGTGGCGTATCGACGCGATCGCACAAGTTTTAATTTGACTTTGCTGGAGATTGGTGTATAATAAAATCATGAATCGTTGAAAGGAGGATAGACTATGGTAATGCGTTCCTGTTTTCTGGTTCTGACACTCTGTCTTATCGCTGGATTCGCGTGGGCAGATGTGGAAGCTCCAGTCAAGTTTACGTCAGTTGAGTTGATGGATCTGGGTAATTTTCACGGAGAAAAACCCGCCAATGAAAATGCAGGATGGGGGTTCTGGGGGGCTCGTGAGCCGATTGTTACGCCCGATTGGGTCGTCTTTCCGTTTCCGGGAAAATACCGATTCATCATCGATTCGGAGAGCCACCAGCTCGTTCCGGAAGATACGAAGAAAGGTATCTTCGCCGAAATCGATCTCACGGGACGTTTTCATGGGCTCAATGGTGTGAAGAAGCTTGCAGAGGATATTGCAACCCAGCAGCAGGGCGAGGTGCTCATTCTGCACACCCGAGTCAAGGCAGATGAAGCCCTGGGGGAACGGTTTACAGAGATATTAGAGGCTGGTACCGCGGACCCGGAGGGCAAGGTCATTATCAATGACGATCAGACTACGGGTATTATCGAGTTTGAGGCCGGTATGAAAGCGCAGTTAGCCATCTGGTTTACGAACGACGAGTGGCAACCCGATCCACCACCGGCGAAGGACAGAAATCTGAGAGTTTTCTCATTGGAGGTTCTTCTGCCAGAAAATATCAACCTGGCTGTGGATCCCAAAGATAAGCTGGCAACGACCTGGGCAATGCTCAAAACATATCGCTAGAACGAATAGGAGCAAAGCATTCTTACCTCTGCGTGCGAATACTTTGCTCCTACTTATTTCCACCCTCGATGAAGGTCAGGTATCGGTTTACTTTTATCGGATGCTCCGTTGTGGATAAACCTGTAGGCCATGAGATATCGAGTCGTTCGACGTTAGATGCTTTTCCGATCCCAAAGAGTAGTCTAAAGTCGCTTGCCGAAGCGTAACTCGACCCGCCCGTGATCTCTTTCGTTTGAACCTCCCCATTTGCTGTTATTTTCACACGTGCTCCGATAGCCAACCGGTTGCTCTGTGTTCCGATCAAACGAACACCGATCCAGTTGTTCTGATTGCCACCTTCATTCCGAAGTAAGGTGGGCGGCTGATCGCTATTGGAGATCAGGATGTCCACATCCCCATCGTTGTCATAATCTCCAAAAGCACTTCCCCTGCTCGACATGCTCCCATCCGAGTCCATCCCTAACACCTCACCTACCTCCGTGAACGTGCCATCCCGCTGATTTCTAAACAAGAAGTTGGGTTGCTTGTACGTGCTGGTCTTATCGAACTTCTCAACGTTGTCCAGGAGATGTCCATTGGTAACAAACAAGTCAGACCAGCCATCATTATCATAGTCAATAAATGCGGTTCCCCAGGCGACTGAAGGATAACTCATTGGCCCGGTACGGGAAATGTGCGACACATCGGAAAACAAGCCAAGACCATCATTATGATACAGTGTATTGATCTGATCCTGATAATTGGTGACGACAAGATCCAGATAGCCATCGTTATCGTAATCGCCAAAGCTCGTGCCCATACCTCCTTCGGGTTCACCATGCTCACTGAATCCAACGCCGACCAGCAGGGCCACATCGCTAAACGTGCCGTTGCCGTTGTTCCGATAGAGGAAGTTACGTGTATCGTCATTAGCGATGTGGATGTCCATATCTCCGTCGTTGTCATAATCCCCACATGCGATGCCAAGCCCTTTGCCTTCGGGATTGAAGATACCGGCAGCTTTGGTCACATCCGTGAATGTCCCATCACCGTTGTTTCGATAGAGCCTGTCAGATGCTCCGGGATACTCACTAGGACCACAGTCCAGGCGAAGCCCCTTGCCACATTTTTTGTGGTCCCGCAGCGCAAAGTCGAGGTAATTCACGACATAGAGATCCAGATCACCATCCTGATCGTAATCGATAAAGGCGCAACTGGAACTCCACACTTCACATTCCACACCCGCCTGTTCGGTCACATCGGAGAAACTTCCATCCCCGTCATTGTGGTACAGCGTGTTGCGCCGGAAGTTGGTGACATACAGATCCAGGAAGCCATCGTTGTCATAATCTCCGACACCGCATCCAATGCCGTATCCCTTATCTCCGACACCTGCTGTTTCGGTCACATCGGTGAATGTCCCATCGCCATTATTTCGATAGAGTGCGTTCTTCGCCTCGATCTGGCGGGACCCTGGCAGACTCGCACCATTGACAAAATAGATGTCCAGATACCCATCGTTGTCATAGTCGAAGAATGCGCAGCCAGAGCCCACGGTCTCAAGGATGTATCGTTTGCCACTCCGTCCTAGAAAATGCCGAAACCGGATTCCCGATTCATAGGTGACATCCTTGAAATGAACCGTCTCCTGGGCTGAGGACGGAGTAAGGATGGCTGCGATGATGATCGAGTAGACAACGGGCAGGCATTTAACGACGTTCGACTGCATTCTTGATCATATCCCAGTGTTGAACATAAGATGGATGATTCGGTTCCTGTTCCATTACCTTCGACATTTCAGTGAGCGCTTGGTCATACATTCCCATCTTATAGTAGATCATCGCCAGTGTATCTCGATAGGACACTTTAGGTTCTCGCTCGATAGCCTTTTTGCATAATGTGATCGCTTCATCAAGGTTTCTATTATTCTCTGCATAGAGCCATGCCAGATTATTGTACGCCGGGGCAGATTCAGGATCGATAGCGATAGCCGCTTTGTATTCCTTGATAGCCAAATCAACGGAGCCCTGGGCCGCATAGATCAGACCGAGATAATGATGTCCCAATGCCAACTCAGGCTGAAGGGCAACAAATCGTTTCGCCCAGGATAGCGCCACATCCAGACGCTCCTGCGACATGGAGATGTCTATCAGGCCAACGTATGCGGGTATGAAACGAGGCTGGATGGACAGCAAGAGTTCACACTGTTCCAGAGCATCTTCGAGCCATCCAGAACGGTAGTATATTTGGGCCAACATATACCGTGCCTCTAAATCCTCCGGGTTGCTCAACAGCTTGCGCTGATAGGGTTTTGCCTCTTCATCGATCTTATGAAGCGACTCGAATAGACGAATTTCAGTCTGTGCTTGCGCTGATTTTCCGACTTGGGTGTAAAGACGTGACAGATTGAAATGGGCTGCCTTATGGCGTGGATTTCGTTGGACAGCTTGTTCCAGTGCCCTGATGGCTTCCGGCAATTGCTTGAGACGGGCATAAGCAATTCCCAATTCATAGTAGGAAGCCGCGTGATCCGGATCAAGCTGAGTTGCCATACGAAACGCCTCAACCGCCTCTGAGAATCTCCCCATCCACGTATATGTCTGTCCGAGATTGTAGTAGACCGATGGACGATTCGGTTCGAGTTCCTGGGCTTGTGAAAACTGTTCGAGAGCTTCCGGGAATCTGCGCTGTGAAGCCAGTACGAGTCCAAGACCCATGTACGCTGAGACCATCTGAGAATCTAATTCGACAGCCTTCTGGTAGTGCACCTCAGATTGATCATACTGACGCTGTTTCCAAAAGAGATCGCCCAGTTCCTTGTATGCAGGAGCAAACGTGGGATCCATCTGCAGAGCTTTGTTCATCTCAGCAATCGCCTGATCGGATTTTCCCTGTGCTGAGTAGATCAGACCGAGCCCGACGTGTGGCATAGCAGACTGCGGAGATAGTTGCTGAGCCTGTTTGAACTCCGCCAATGCTTCGGCAAAACGTCCCTGTTCGTAATACTGAACGGCCTTATCTAGGTGGGACTGTGCCCTGGATAGATCACCCCCCCAAGCGGATTGCAGGATAGCGAACATCCATAGAAACAGAAGTGCGCGGGTAAGTTGTGGTTTCGGAGGCGTTTTCTGGGCTTTCAGACGAGGTTCACTTCTATCGTACCTGGGACTATATGACATATCAAGCCCCGTGAAACCTTTGGCAGAGATTCATGATGGCCACGGTCCGCTCGTCCGGCGTTCCCGATTCAATATCTGCAAATACGATGTCGCAGGGGGCGTATTCGCGGGCGATCCGCTCCAGATCACTCTGTATCTCCGTAAATGGCTTGTTCTCCAGATCCGTCGGTGGATACATGATCGCCCGGCGTGCATCTGGGAAAGCCGCTTTTGCTGCGACCAGATCCGATTTCAGTCCCATATCGATATAGCCGACGTTAGAAATACGAGCATATTGGGGAATGTATGGATCCGCGTTCCAGGCGCAGTTATGGATGCCGAGGAGCCCAAACATCTCCGCAAAGTGTTGATCATGCGGTAGGAGCAATTCCCGGTATTGCTCTGCAGATACCATATTGACCAGGCAGTTGCTGACGGTGAAGTGCTGGACATCGATGCCCGTCTGGCGCTGACGGTCATAGAGCCGTTGAGCTGCATCCTGCATCGTCGTGGCCACACACGCAAACAGATGTTGAGCCCGGCCGGGTTCAAGAGCCATGTCCACAAACAGTTCCTCGCCTCGGAGCCGATAAGCGTTATTCAGAACGCCCTGCCAGTTGATGTATCCCTCAACCTGCCCCACTTCCTGAGCGATCCACTCTACCTGCTGCATCAAGCGGTTGAAAAACGGGTTGGAATCCAGATCAGGAGGCTCCAGAGAATCGACCTGTTCTGCACGAAGATACTGGTGAGCGCAGTTGGGCCAGTTATCGGATGCATAGATGATGGGAATACCATAAATCGCGGCCACCGTGCATGCACCGAACGTCCCTGTGAGCAGATCCTTCGGCTCATCGGGGTCAGAAATCCAACCGATGTTGCGCTTGCCAAACCTTCGCTGCACCTCATCCGCCATCCGCCGGATTGAATCCTGTCGGTAGACAGGTTCCGTGTGCCAGCGTTCTCCGAAGTCAATTCCAAGTGCATCATGATACCACTTGGGAGTGAAACCGACCTCGGGGCGTAGGAAAGGCTCACCGCCACTGGCAGGTCTGCGGGTCGCCGGTGCACTGAGTGCGATATAGCTGATGAGTGACTCGGCTCTCCCCATCGATTTCCTCGACGACTGCATCTGTGTGGTGCTCCCTCAAGGATCACCGTGCGTTGCTGAAGCCGGCGGAGGCATTTTCAGCCATGCCAGGTTGAACGCATAGTGCTGCCGGCTACTGATCAGATGGACCGTCCCCTCGGCATCCTGACAGACAGACATATACCCGCCGGGTTCCGCGTTGCTGAATCCCATCGTGAACAGATGCCCATCCATCGTCTCTACCTGGCGTCCGGGTCCATCATCGCTGATCAGGCGGATGTGCGGCCACGTCTCGCCTTCATCGAAGGAGATCGCTCCAAAAAGCCCTGTGACCGGTCGCTCCGTTCCTGAAGCATCCGTGATCCATATCGGTTCAGGATCCCTGCGGTTCGGACCGGTGAACGATGCGAGGAAGATCGGTCCTTCTCGAAGCCGCAACAACACGAGACGCTGGCCGCCGCTGATCGGTGGGAAAGGAGTGGCACTGTAGGTCCAGGTTTTACCCATATCCTCGGAAATGCTCCTGGGCATCCTGTCATCGATATTGTCTCCCCGCCCGAAGGCCATCAACCGGCCATCCTTGAGTTGTACCACTCCGGCATGGATCCCTGCGATCGTGCCACCAGCGTCTTCCCAGGTTTCACCTTCATCGCGGCTGATCCAAATTGCCGTGCCGCCACGACCGCCTGTGACCGCATCGCACGGGAGGACGATGGAACCATCCTGTGCTCGGAATACGGATTCCACTGGCATATGACGCGTGCCATGTTCCGGGATGATCAGGCGTGCTCGCGACCAGGTGACGCCGTTATCCTTTGAGGTGCGCAGGGTGGTCGCCAGGTTGCCCCACGTGGCCGCCACTGAAAGCCCACAGAAGTGATAGAGCGTGTCCTTCCCGTCGAACCAGAAGGCCGGGGCATGGTTATTACGGTCCGGGGTATTCCAGAATACCGATGCCGGCTCCCATTCTTCTTCACCACGGCGCAGCCGACTCACCAGGAGTCCCAGTTCACGGCCACGTTCTTCGACACATGTGTACCAGATCGCCAACAGATCTCCATTGGGGCAGGCAACCAACGCCGGATCGTGATTGTGATGCGGGAACATCGGACCGTTGGAGCCTTCAGGAACCTTGACGTACTGACGTGGGCCTTTGAAGTAAGGTCTGTCAGGATCAGGCTTTCCCGCAATGACGGTGGGTCGTTCCTGTCTCACATCGCGCTGGTAGCGTTCGGGTGGTGACACAGGCAATGGCTCCGTTTGTGGCAATTCCCCAAGCACGACCCGGAAACCGACGAGCCAGTGTTTGTCCTCTGGCAGCATGCCCATGCGGTTGGCGGAGCGCAGATAAAACAGCTCAGTACTGTGACTCCCACCACGGGTCACCTTAAAATCGCCATCAGCGCGTCCTACAGGGTCTGTCTGGTCATCCGCCTCGTACGGTCCGTACCAGTCGTAACACCACTCCTCCACATTCCCATGCATGTCGTAGAGTCCCCAGGGATTGGACGGAGTTTGGCCGACCTTCAGAGAAGAGATTTCACTCGGCCCTCCGCGAGCCGCATCCGGATACCAACTCTGGCCCGCATTCTTATGGAATACGTCGGGGAGTTCCGCGCCTGTATGGAACAGTGTGCTTGTCCCCGCACGGCAAGCATACTCCCATTCGGCTTCCGTCGGCAGACGGTAAGGTAGTCCTTCCCTCTCCGAGAGCCATTCGCAGAAGCGAGTGGCATCATGCCAGTCCACGAACACAACGGCTTCATCGTCTTCTCTGGAGAAACCGAGCGCGCCTCGGAGTTTGCGATGCCCCGGATCGAACTGTTCATACTGTGCATTGGTGACTTCACAGATACCGATGTAAAATGGTTCTGTGATAGTCACCGAATGGGCGGGTTTCTCGTCGAAATCACCGTTCAGACGGTGAGGTTTCCCTGCAACATCTTCCGGAAGCGGTTCCCCTTCAAACCCCATCCGAAAGGTCCCCGGTTCGATGCACCGGAGACGCATACCGATGGAGTTGATGTGCTCAAGTGCGCTTGGTGGTTTCGCTGTATAGAGTAAGATATGTCCACGAAAGAACCCAATATCGAACATGCTTCCTCCCGGGAGATTGGCTCAATACTGGATCGTGCCCCATGCTTTCCCTTGAAAGGTCATCTCAGTGAGGTCAAAGGTTCCGGTGAGACGCCCTGTGCCTCCTTCGGCGTCGAGATCGTCATCCGTACCCTCAAGGATTCGATAGATCCCTGCAAAGCGGTTCGCCTCCACCTGGTAACCGCTTACCTGCATTTTGATCGTGCCTTCATTGAAGTGTATGGTAACCTTGCCCTGGCCTGTTTCTGTAGCAAGGTTGAGGTATCCTTGCGCATCAAAGGTTCCCTCGCCAAGTTTGTTCTCCACGACATTTCCTTTGAGTTGGACTTCGGCTCTGAATGGTCCGATGTCCGCATCCACCAGGATCCCCTCAAAGGCAGCGGAAAAAGGTTCTGTCTTGCCCGAACGTGCAAGCCCAAGACTCCCCAGTAACAGCAGAACGATACTCCAGCTACAAACCCAGAATTGCCATCCTCGCGTTCCGTGGATTCGCCCGAACTTCCCAAACATCGCATATCCCTCCTCATATGATTGGCTAAAAGTCCTTGAGGATTCACGTCGCTGAACCGGCAGGATGCTAGACGGAAGCCTCACGAGTTCAGCCATGAGAGCAACGGCGTACATCAAAGTCAGACGTCCACCGTTGTCTCCTTGAATGTATGATCCATTTTACCCGATTTTCCCGCTTCATTCAACGAAAATATGGCCTTTTGTTACGTAACGACCAAAGTGAGACCTTTCGGAATTGTCCCCTCTTCCTGTCAGGAGTCAGTGCATAGACTTGGTATGCGTCAGGCGACAATGAATCCGCTTGATCTACCTGGCGATGATCATCTTGCGCATCGCGGTGAAATCGTCAGCGATGAGTTGATAGAAATAGACGCCGCTTGCGGCGGATTCCCCTGTTTGGGTGCGTCCATCCCAATAGGCTGCTGCCTGACGGGTTGCGTAGCTTCCCGCTGGTTGATACTGCTCAAGCAACGTCCGGACAAGTCGCCCCTGAGAATCAAAAATGCTGAGGCGCACGTCAGCATCTTGAGTCAGTTCGTAGGGTATCCACGTCTCCGGGTTGAACGGATTGGGGAAGTTCGGCAACAGACGGGTCTGACCCGGTAACACGCGCACATATCCATTCTGTCGCCGCACCGACAGGCTGTTCGACAACTCCACATCCGCAAGCGTCAGCACACTCTCCGTCGGAACGGTCCCGGATATTTCGAACTCGACCACGAACAGAGGAACCGTATCGCTGGTTGCACGAGTGCTCACGAATGCCACACGCACTTCACCAGCACGCTCGATGTTCGCCTGCCAATACGCACCCGTCAGACCCAGATACACATGGGTCGCTCTCAGCACACTCGGGTCATACTCCAGGCGGAATGCCCCGGACAGATACTCCGAGGAACGGTCAATCTCGACGGGTACAGAAACCCGTTCCCCGGGCTTCGCATTCACTGTCGCAACCGTCACCTGGTAGTGCTGAGGTGACGTGTCAGCAGGGGCATGCCCCATTAATGCTTCGACCGGGAAGACATCAATGAGTCCCACCGCATACTGAAGCACCAACGCCGCATCGTAGGCATTCACCTGGCTGTCTCCACTCACATCCCCCAGAGGAAACCCCTTCGAGGTCAGTGTCAGGTACTGATTCCCATCGCTCACAACCCCGATATCCTGCACATCGCTCCCATCCAGGTTCGAGGAGTGGATGCGGTTCTTCGTCGTCCAGTAGACACGCCCCTGATGTGTGTCCACGGCTATTCCCTTCGGACTCGATACGCCAGATACCACCGTCTGCACGTTGCTCCCATCCAGATTGCAGGATTGTATCAGACCAGCCCCTGAGTCTGCCCAGTAGAGTTTGTCCGATTTCAGGTCGAGAGCCACTCCCATCGGCGAGGCCAAACCCGTCACCAGGTCGGTCTGTGTATCAGTGGGATTGGAGAGACTCGCCTTCTGCAGCTTCTCCCCTGATGCCCAGTAGAGCGTCTGGGTGTCTCCATCCACCGCAATCCCCCTCAGTGAATCCAGACCTGTCAGCACATTCTGCACAATCGGGGTCGCGGTCTGTATCGCACTTTCTGTCGTCCAGTAGAGCTTCTGGTTGACCATGTCCATCGTGACGGCTTCAGGGGAGCTGAGTCCTGTGATGTAGTCCGATTCGAGTTGAGTGCCATCCAGGTTGGCACGCTGGATGCTTCTCTGGCCAGGATTGGTCCAATAGAGCTTCCCCTGAGCTGCATTGGCGACGATGCCCACTGGAGGCGAGGATGCTCCGAACAGGATCTCTTGAGGGATGCCATCCGCGATGTTTGCCCACTGGAGTGTGCCTGAGATGCTGAACGTGGTCGTGTCCCGTGTGGAACGAGTCCAGTAGAGTCGTTGACCCGTTGTGTCGATGCCCAGACTGCTGCGCCAACTGCTCTCCAGCCCTGTTACGACCGTTTCCACCGTCCCGCTGCCATCCAGGTTGCCACGATTCACCATCGAGACGTAGTCGAACACTGTGGAATCGAATCCTTCTGCGATCCAGTAAAGCTTTCCGTTGTTGGGGTCGAGAGTGAGACTGGTGATAGCGGTGAAATCGAGGTCACGTAGGTCCCCCTGACTTGGCACGACCAGGTCGGCGTATCGGATGACCGTGTGCAAGCTGTCGTTCAAACCGATCCAATAGGCCCTGCCTGTGACACCCGTATCGACGGCCAGCATTACGGATGGTATTGTATCGGTGAGTGTGAGCACATCCTCGACGGGGTTGGGGACAGGCGGGGACCCGCCTGGAGGGTCGAGACTGAGTCGCTGGAGCTTGATGCCTGTGGTTGTCTCGACAATCCAGTAGAGCCTGTGGCTGGCCGCATCGACGCTCATGGCGGTGATGGTTCCATCGACGAGTGCGAGTTGCTCCGCCACTCCGATGCCCGAGACGGGAAGGCGCGAGACGATGCTGCCTCCCACCGGCCAGAGCATCATGTTATCGGCAGTGTCGATGGTGAATGGGAACAGGTTGGGAGTGATGGCATTGTTGATGAAGGTGCTGTTGCTCAAAACCTGTTGTGGATTGGTACCATCCAGGTTGGCAGCCCAGAGCGAATACTCGAATGTGATGCCATCAGCACCTGACTGGCTCTGCGTCCAGTAGAATTTCGCATCGTCGGCATCGACAGTGACCTGGTTGGGTTCACTGGCTCCAATGGATTGGCTCGCAACCGCGTAAGCCTGCCGCTGCGCTTCGCCTTCAAATCCAGCCGTGTCGATGCCAGCATCGTGCGCCCAGTAAAGTTCGGCATGTCCCAGAGAAGCGAGTACCAAAAGCAACGCACTGATGGCTATTGTTATCGATGAAAATCGGTCTCGTTCGGTACGCCTATTTCGCAAGGTCATCGGTTTCCTCCTGTGTCGTCTCGAGTCCCTAGTCTCGAGTCTCTAGTTCCTCCTGAAGCTTGCCCACATCACTCGTTTCATCACTTGAACCATCTGCCCTATCGACACGGTCGCAGGTTGACCCTGGTTGCCCACAAGATCGATTGGAACCAACATGTAACGGTAGCTGCCATCCAGCCGTGCAGTGTCATCCACAAACCGGTAGTCCTGAAACGCGTTGTGGCCCTCCTTGCTCGGAACCCAACCTAACTTCTCATAGGCGTCCCCTTGTATCTCACTGCGGTACACGGTGAAACCCAGGTTATTCGGTTCGCTGGTGGTCTGCCATTCGAGGATGATCACTTGTGCGTCGGTGTCGGTGCGTGCGATGAATTGGACAAACGTCACGGGGAGTGCGATGTCGCCATTGCTGGTAAGCGTGTTCACCTCACCCTCATTCATACGTGCTTGGGCGAAATTCAGATCACTCCGTGCCTGAGGGTCATCCGTGTCCACATCAAACACGATGTACAGCAACGTGCCATTGCCACTCAAGGGGGTGGCTGTGATGAGCCCTATTTCGATACGGCCCAGATTGTCTTCGATGTTGACTTCCGCAATACTCCCCTGGCCCAGTGCATCTGTGGTGTCGATACCGGTAGCAGTCAGCACCTCCGTATCGTATGTGACCATGAGATGTACACTGATGACATTCAAACCCGTGACATCGGTGATGTTGACCGGCACCTTCACGTCTGTGGCTCCCGGGCTTGCAGCAAGGTCGGGAGGAATGGCGAACATCACTGGCTCGGCAGCATAGGAGTAAAGCAATGCGAAAAACAATAAGACTGAGAATCCAGCTACGAACAGGTTCCACAAACTGACGTCAGGGACTGGAGACGAGAGCGGTGAGTCTGGGAGTCTGGTTTTCGTCTCACGCCTCCAGCCTGATGTCTCACGTCTGACATGATAGTATTTCATCGTTGTGCTTTCCTTTTCATCGATACCGAAAGTCATGCCCTCGTTTCCAGTCTCTATTTTGCCACCACAAGTTTTCGTGTGAACGTGGTGCTTCCGGCTTTGAGTTGGTAAGTGTAAAGACCGCTGGCAACCCGTTCGCCCTTGTGATTGCGCCCGTCCCAATGTGCGGCTCTATCCCGAGTCAAGTAGGCTCCAGGTTCTCTGATACCCAGTTCAAGTTCGCGCACGAGGTAACCCCGGCTATCGAAGATGCGCATCGATACTGGTACCGTGGATTCCAGCGTGAAGGGAATCCACGTCTCAGGGTTGCAGGGATTGGGATAGTTTGCGTATAACCGGGTGGAAGACAGGAATGAGCTGACTTCTGTCAGCGTGTTTCCTGCAATGGGCACATCCACGTCATTCAGTCGAACACGCATCCCACGTAGGAACTGTTGGTCGATGGCCTTTCCTTGCCACCACCGCAGTGTCATCAGGGGTTCATCGGAGGGTAATCCAACTGCAGATACCATCCCCAGCCGCAGTGTGCCGGGTTGTGAACTGCTCTGGGTCACTGCAGATGGGCTCTGGATGTGAGGATGTACAGAAAGACGCTGAACGCTGTTCTGAGGATAGTTCCATACCAATTCCAGAGAGAGGATGTTTGGGGACAGCTCCTGCGCTGCCTCTGTGAGGGACCATGTCATCGATACCCATCCGCCCGATTGGCTGGTATGGGTGGACAGCATGTCTATCCGTTTGATCGGCAGCGCAGGAGCTGCATCGGGGAGAGTCGTCTCGATGGGGAAACGCATCTCATCCGGTGAATTGGGATGCGGCGCCAGATGAATCGACTTGCGGAGTATCATGCCCGCATCGAACGGGCTGATTTCGCCATTGCCACTCACATCCGATGTCTGGAAAAAGAAGGCAGGACGATCCGGTGGAGGCAGATCCCCGATCAGATACACTGATTTTTGCAGGACCAGAGAAGCATCGAACGGGCTGATCTCGCCATTTCCCGTCACATCTCCATATCCGTATCCTCCCAACAGCGCGTAGGTTGAAAAGTGATCCAGCGCCACGTCGATGGTGTCCTCCGCCGCATCTTGAATGCCCTCCACGTATTGCCACAAACCATCCTGCTCGCGATACACATGCAGACTGTCTTCAGCCACATGGGCGGGGATGTCCACATCCCGGTAGTTGAAGATGAGATGTATGGGCTCGCGGAAGGTCAGATCCTCATTGCCCATGAAACGCACATCATACACGCGATCTACGCCGGACAAACCACCCAGCAAGTGGGGCGTACTGTAGGGTATCGACACCTCCAGTTGGCCGTCGATGTCCAGGGCATCGCCGGGGATTTGCACCGTCACGTCGAACAGATCCAACTCGTAGGCGGTGTTGGCCAGAACGTCACGTTGCTGGCGCCTGTCTCCTGCATTGATGGTGACTTGCCCATCAAGAATCAGCGTCGCATAGCTGTCATCGTTGAACAGCGCGTGCGTTATCGTGAGTGGGGTCGTGATATTCACGGCGTCGGTCCGCACATCGAATTGAGCATAGATCAACACTCCACTGCCCTTCAGAGCAGGCTGCTCGGGTGTAGAGAAGATCAGGCTCAGTTCCAGCGAACCTGCAATATCATCTGGCAAGGCAGCGACCAGTCCGCCTTCAGCTATCGTCTCCACCAGCGATGCCCCCAACCCAACCAGCACACCCGAGTCGTAGCTGATACGCATGGTTGCACTGATCACATCCAACTCGGTGAGATCAGTCACACTGATGGGGATTGCGAGACGTGTCACCCCCGGTGGGAAACTTAAGCTATCTGGAAGTGAAACGGTAATGATGGCAGGGGTTTGTGTAGGTTCACCGGTCACTGTGAGCAACCCATCGCTGGTCAGAGTCGGCACGAGTCCTGCATTCAGGTGCGCCTTTGCGAATACAAGGTCACTCGTCTCACCGGCTGTCTGCACGATGACATCGCACACGAGATATGCCAGCACCCCCGCGCCTGTCAGCGGAGTCGATGCGATGATGGCGATGCGCACTTCTCCCGCTGCATCGTCAATCCCGGCCGACTTCATCCCAGCCTGCGCGATGGTGCCTTGCAGACTGACCCCCACCATATCCAGCACATCCGTATCATAAGCCAACGTCAGGTCGGCACTGATGATTCCCAGGTCCGTCACATCCGTTATCCGGACTGGAATCTGCATTCTGCCGGCCTGCGGCGGTGCAGTCAGGTCCGTGGGAATCGAGACTGTTACCTGTGCATGCACATGCAGGACAAGCAGCATCATCGCGAGGGTGACCAATCCAATTCGACGGCGCATCGTTTCCTCCTTTCGACTGGGGATTACTTAGGCTGTAGGGCGAAACGGTGTTTCGCCCTACTTGACGATGACCATCTTGCGCACAGCGGTGAAGTGGCCCGCCTTGAGCAGGACGAAGTAGATGCCACTGGCTGCACGTTCGCCCATCTGTGTGCGTCCATCCCAGTGGGCAGCCTTCGCGGGACTTGTGTAACGACCGCGCGGTTGGGTGCCGATGTCCAGCCTGCGTACAAGCTGACCGCGTACATCGTAGATGTCGATATGTACATCTGCTTCCCGCTCCAGTTCATAAGGTATCCAGGTCTCTGGATTGAATGGATTGGGATAGCTGGGCAGCAGGGCTGTCTTTTCGATGAACGGCAGCACTGTCACGGTCATCGGTTCACTGCTCAATTCAGCTCCTGTGACGTAGTGTAGCGTGACCTTGTAGGTGTAGGTGGCTTCTTCTTCCACCTCAGTGTCGATGAAGGTCACTTGGCCCCCGTTGGAACGTTCAACGTTCAACGTTCCAACGTTCAACTGCGCGATCACCGAACCGTCCCGGAAGATGCTGTAGCTGCCGATGAAGGGATTATCGTCCGCCCGCCATTGCACCGTCACCTGCTTCTCGCCTGCGACCACCTGCACATCCTGTGGTGGAGTCAGCACGAACCGTTCCGCGCGGATTTCCAGTGGAACCCGGGTGATGCGGGATTCGGAAGTGATGTTGAGGGAGGTGGTTTGGCGCATATCTAAATCGTTTACGTGTTGGCGCGTTCGCGGGTTTGCGGGTTGATCTTCACCCGATGGAACGTCCGAACGTTCAACGTTGAACGTGGAACCTTCAGACGCATCACGTATCCACAGCATCACATCCCTGGGAACGTTCGCAATCGCATCTTCCCACGACAGCGTCATCTCTGTCCTGGGTTTGTCGCTGAAGGCGGTGAGTTGCCAGGTGCGCGATTCGCCCGGTTGGAGTGTGGGTTGATAGTCACGGTTGTAGAGGTCCGGAGATTCGTCCCAGTCGGAGTGGTCGAAGTAGAGCGATACCGTCTGTCCCAGCGTCGGCGGTTCGCTCTGGTCAAAGGAATCGTGCCCAACCTGTGCCAGCGCGTGTGTGCCCAACTGAGTTGTCACATCCGATGCAAAAGCTGACCTGAGTTGGAGCGGCAGACGGAATCCACCCTCTCTCAAATCTGCGATCTGCAGTTTGCTATCTTCAATTCCCGGTGCCATCGGCGGCGTGTAACTCGCCGGCAGAGGTGAGTCGGCATCAGCCACGCCAGGAGGCGCGGGAATCGTGAGCGTCAGGTTCGCCACACTGGTCCTGAGCCACGCGCCATCCCAGGGCTCCAGAGCCGTGGCAGTTGCACCTGCATCCTGGGTTGGGGTCGTGACTTCGCCATAGGCATCGGAGTCGCCGGTGACCCAACGATACAGGATGCCGTTCACCCAACCATCGCTGGCCGCCTGGTCGAAGCTCTTGCTGGTCGTCCCGTCGCTGAAGCTCAGGTCCGCCACATTCACATCGAGCACAAAGGGGTTGCCGATAGCGTGCCAACCGATTTCGTCGAGCGCGAGTTCCACGTTGTCATGGTTCGAGGAGCCGCCCACATCGATTTCGGTGCTCCCTTCGAAGCGCGTGAAGTAGCCATGTCCTTCCATGAGCGAGACGTAGCCCAGGTCCAGCGGATAGATGCGGTAGCCGGCCAACTCGGTGTCATAGGTGTACAGTTGGAACGGGTCGATGTCATCGCCCAGGTTTACGAAGGGGTCGTCGCGCTGTGGCGTGATGGGAACCGAAAGGAACTGCCACCCCGACGAACCGGACTCAAGCGAGGTCGCAACCAGGCTCACTTTCTGTACATCGAGTCGGAAGTAGCGGGAGGCGATATCGAAGTTGTAGGTGGTGCCGCCATCATCCCGCGTGGCGGAGTTTGTGTATGTATAGGCGTGGACTTCGCCGATCTCGCCCGTATCTTCGTCAACGGGTGCATCGCTCGGTTCGAGTTCGATTCGGTTGGCGACCCGTCCATCCCGGTCGAACTCCACCAGATACAGGTTCTGATATTGCCGTGTCGTCTTGCTGCGCCTGAGCTTGGTCGAGGGCGTGTAGTAGATCGAGACATCGGCTCCCTCGGGCGCGTTGTTGACCACACAGAACCAATGATGTTCCAGACGTCCATCCGCTGGACGGGCATCCCGCTCGAGTTCGATTGGATCTCCCATCCCATCGACGATAGCGCGATTGACGAAGCTGAGTCGCATCTGCGACGCCAGGCTGGGCACCGCACGTGCGTCGTGCTCATCTTCGCCATCGGCGACCGCATATTCCACCGAAGCGATGTTGTTGGCATCATTGCTGGTCCCATCGGTGGCGCGTAGCGCGATAGACCAGTTCTCCTCGAACGGGGCATCCGTCGTGCGCCACGTCCAAGAAAACTCGTTGTCGAGCGGGTTGCCCGCAAGGTCACGAACGTCCGTCTTGATCGTCGTTCGATAATGGCCGTTTGGGCGGAAGGCTTCATCGGGGACGAATATCGCCTTCCGCAATGTGGGACTGTAGGACACAAACCCGGAGACTGTCTGTGCTCCCTTGAGCAGGTCTACCACCTTGAACGTGGAAGATGTGAAGTCGTGCGGACGCATGTCGTCAGTGAAGATTGCACTCAGTTCGCCACGATAGATGCGTTCGCTCTCCTTCGACTGGTAGTCGGGCAACGTCGTCAGCACACTCGGTTTGGCCGAGTCCACCTGGAACACGATCTGAGGCGGGTTGAGATCCACGTTTCCCTCGAAGCCGGGATTGTCGCTGCGGGTGGCCTTGTCGATGGCGACGGCTCGCAGCGCGTACTCACCCACGCCCAGGTTGCTGATGGAGGTGTCGTTCCATTTGAACGTGTATTCCCAGTAGGCAGGTTCCCGTTCGGCGTACTTGAACAGCGTCACGTTCTCGTTCGTCCCGCCCTCCTGCCAGACCAAGCTATCGAGCACGCTCCACGCATCCCACGTGCCGTCGGGACGTTTCGAGCGCACCTCGAGCTGCATCTTCTTCAGGTCGGTGTCGTGCGTGACCACCTGAATCTTGAACGGGTCGTCGGAAGGGAAGAACTCGGGACTGATGCGTTCGCCATCGTAGGGGATAACGACGATCCCGCGCGGGGCACGCTGGTCGGCGAAGGTGACGTCCCGTCGGATCTCGCGATAGATCTGCGCATCAGCACTCTCGATGGCACCGATGACGACAGGGTAGGTCTTCTCGTCCGGATTGTCCTTGTCCTCTTCGGGAGGATAGACCGAGACCACCACCGTCGCGGTCTTGCTACGTTGCGACAGATAGACATTGAAGGGCCCCGGGTCTCCATTGAACCGGAAGGTCAGATTGTCCGTGTTGGCGGCGGGCGAGGCGAATAGCTGGAAGGCCACACTGGATGCTTCCAGCTCACGCTGTCCGTCGTAGGTGAATTTCAACTCATAATGCCCGGCTCCGCCGTAATCGAACTTGTCGGTCGGGCCCTGGAGTAGTTCCAGCGTGAAGTCAACGGCCCTGTTCGTGCCATTCTCCCAGGGGTCGGAGGTGACGCTCCCCGGATCCTGGAAAAAGATGGGAGTGCTCCAGACGGGATCCGTATAGACATAGGTGCTGATACTGTCCCCAATGTCGTTATCCTGGAGCACGAATCCCACCTTCTGTTCGATCTCTTGACCCGATTGCCATGAGCGACCGAGCGTGTGTCCAGAAGAGATTGATACCTGGGCTCCCGTCTGATAGCTGATGACGACCTTGCCACCGAACGTCGTGGGACCGACCTCCTGCACCTGCCCCATCGCCATGCTGCTGTTCGTTCCCACGCTGGTATTCACACTGTAACTACTGACATCTGAGTTGAGGATGCTGCGGGAGTATTCAAAGGCAGGACCGGCGTTGAAGATGAGCGTCTCGTGGTCTCCAGACAAGTTTTCTGCCTGGCGGAACTCCTCGAAGCTCTGGCGTTCGTCGGTCGGCTTCTCGAGATTCTTGCGCCATTTGTACGCCAGGTTTCGGTTGAGGTATTTTTGCCAACTATCTCTGGAACTCGTGAGCCGGTTCTTCTCCTCCTGGCCCTCAGGAGTCGAGTCGTCTGCATCGGCGATAGCCTGGTCGAGGTCGGTGATGATGTCCTCGATTTCACGAGCCGTGTAGGTGTATTGGTTGTGCCGATTCAGCAGATCATAGGTCATCTCGGCCCTGGTATCGAGATCCCAGGATTGGGTCCCTTCATTCCAGACAATCCCCAGGAAATACTTCTCCTGAAGTGCAAGCGTCCATCCTTCGCCGAAGTAGACATCTCCCTTGCCCGGTCCCAGTTGATCGGGCAGTGTATCACCCACGGGTGTTTGGATGCGACGAGTCGGTGTGACCTGGTATTGCAGGAAGTGGATGCCCGGCACCACCGAAGCTCCGGTTGCGATCTTGGCCATGGTGATTCCGACCCCAGCAAGCCTTACCAGGTAGGCATAGGGTCCCACCAGTAGACTCAGACCACCCTTGTAAGCCTCGATGAGTGCACCTGCTACGAAATATCCCTGCATATTCTTAGGATCCTGGTCATCCAGCAGACGCACTTTCTCCAGGTCTCCGGGAAGATACTCGCGGTTGTCACTCCAGGGAGCGGGATAGACGGGGATGCTGGGATAATCCATGCTCAGACGACTCCAATCCCAATCTGCCGGAACCCGGATCTGCATATTACTGATCATCCCCTTGATGCGCGCCGTATCCTCAAAGTAGGAATAGCTACCATCTCCGGGTGGATCGTGCAGCACCGAGTAATTCATGCTGGGTATGGCGACGATCTTGCTTTCGTCCCCTTTCTGAATCTGTCCCAGCACGGTGACATCATCGCTGATAGGCTCACTATCCTCATATCCTTCCGCTTCAGCATGGAAGGTGATCGTCTTCGGTGAAGCCAGAGGTGGGTCATCTGAGGTGGGTTTGGGCAGCCCGCCGACGACCGTGTAATCATACTTGCCACGTGCGGCCATCTGCTCATCGTCCTCCTCGTCATCCGGTTCGGTGTTGACAGGAATCTGCTGTTCCTCTGCTTCATCATTTGTTATCATGCTCACATTGTCGGTGACGATCAGTTGGTACCCCAACACCGGGTGACCGTTGGCCGTTGCTTTGACGGTGTAGGTATGTTCCTGCGGTTCGGGCTTGTAGTAATACATGTAGCCGACGGGGTTGTCATCCTCCGTCAACCCGAACAATTCGAGGAATCGCTGCCCCTCCTCACCCACGAATAGCTTGGGCTTGTAAGTGCCCTCGCCGTCGGGAGTCACGAACTCCAGATCGATCTGGACGGGGATGTTCATCGTGACTTCGGCATCTTCACCATCGAGGGTCACTTCCTGCGTCTCCGGTTCGGCCCCTTGAATCTTGATGGTGTATTCGCCTGGAGGAAGCTCGAACTCCACTTTCGTCTTACTCAGTTCCCCATCCTCGTAATACTCGACGATCTCGCCGTCGGTCGAGCCTTCGTCCCGGCTCGCAGTGACGACGAGGGGATCGCCTTCGTTCGAGAAGTTCGAGGGATAAGTCGAGATGGGATGATCACCCGAGTCGGTGGTGAATACCGTCAGGACATATTTGGTGGAATCGGTGAAATGGATGTCGTCCCGACTGCGGTCGATGGTGACCAATCCCGTGTCCGGGTCGTAGTCGGACACATCCTCATTGATCTGGATGTCGTGACCACGGAGTTCGGGCTTGAATAGATACTTGCCCGTGAACAACGGTAGCTTATAGTTGCCGCGACCGTTCTCCGATGCCGCCAGACTGGGCAATGACTCGAGGGTGTTCGTGCTGCCAATCGCCTGCGCTTTGATGACCACCTCCTTGACGTAGATGTCCTTGCCGCCGAGTTGGATGTCATACACGATGCTGCCGCGCACCGAGAAGACGCTCAGGTCTACGAAGTCGATGGCAGGACGGTTCGAGGTGCTCAGGTCGAGTTCGGTGACGAGCGGGCTCTTCTCAAACTCATGCGTGTCACCATTCTGCTTGTGAGCATACACGCGGTAGCCGCCGAGAGGGATATTCTCGAAGCTGTACTCGCCGTCACCCGCCGTGTAGGTGTAGATGCCATCGCCATCCGTAGTGACGTTCAGGTTGCTGTCCTCCTCAGCAATGCGTTTCAGCACATCCACATCCACATGCGGAGACTTGAGCGTGAGCTTCACGTCGGGTACTGGGGTGCGTCGGTCGGATGCACGTACGATGCCGGCTATCCGCCCGTCGATGACGGTGACTTGCGCTTTCTGTTCGGTGCTCCACTTGCCATGTTCCGAGTGCACCTTGAGCCGTGCACTGTATCGCCCCTCCTTGCTGTAGGCGTGCGTGGGGTTCCAGGTGCCCTGCGAGAATTTGCCGCTGAAGAACTGTTCGGGTGGGATGATCTGTTTGGTGCCGCCCGGCGGTGTCCATCGCATGATAAACCCTGCTCTGCCAGTGCTTGCGAAGTAAGCGAACTCGATAGGATATCGTCCCGGAGCGTCGAAAGTATGGGTGACCGTTTTTTCCTCCACGTCCCCCCTGTAAATGTCTTCAGCTACCACCTGTCCGTCGATCTTGAGTCGGAAACCATCGTAGTATTTCGGGTAGAATGTGTATTCCCCCGCTTCGGGCACATCCAGGAAAGCACGGTGGAGTAGGTAGAACCAGTCGCTGAACACGACGCTTACACCGTCTCGGTGTTTGAGTTCGCCGTCCGAGCCGGGGCAGTCGAGGTTCGGGAACAGCTTGACGGCCTTGAGGGGCATTTTTTTCTCGATGTAGTCTTCGATCTTGTTCAGATCGTCCAATGCCTCACCGTCATAGCTAGAGGGGTATTCGTAGATTTCGGTGATCAGACCGTGCTCATTGTAATAGGGATCGCCGAAGAACCACAGCCAGTCGTCGACGTGTCCGATGTCATCCGATTCCACATAGTCGGGGAAGTTGCCCTCGAATTGGGCAGGGCTGAAGTTGCCACCGTCGATGCCAGCACGGTAGGGGCCCCCCGGCTGTGACGTGGGGCGACCCGATTCGATGTTGACCTTTCCCATGTCACTTGCTTCGAGCACAAGCCCTTCTTTTGTTTTCACGGTCACTGTGAACATCACCTCATAGAGGCCATCCCTATCCCAGCCATCGTAGCGCGACACACCGTTCGCATCGGTATCTATCGGTTCCCCGTTGGTCCATTGCAGGTTCCGCACACGGTGGTAGTTGTTCATGCCGCCCGTCCACGCGCTGAACGTAAATGTGTTGTAGTTGCTGCTACTCTGACGCATTTCGAATCCGTCATCTGTCACGTCGATGATGGGATGGTGATCCAGGTAAACCTGAATATGTCCTTCATCGAACGCCACCCGGAAGGGACGCCACCGGCTGTTGTCCAAGTCCGTTTGGGTGAGCGTGTGGAGCAGTGTGTCGTCACGATACAATTCAACGAGATCGTGATACTCGTCGAACATGACCTTATACTGACCCGCCCAGGGATAAATGCGGAATTCATCCGCGCCGGTGCCGCCTCCGGTCCAAAACTCGCCACTGACGCTCCAACGCTCTCCCACCTGCAGATCCTGGTACTCATACTGACCGCTCTTGTGGTTGACGTTCGGTGTCAATTCGATGTAGTCCGTCTTGACACTGGCATCCTCCTTGGCCGTTCCTGTGTCTTTCAGTTCACTATTCCCTGTCTTGGCCATTGCCGTCTTGCTGTTGACGCGCCACTGGTAGAACACGTTGGTCCCCGAGAAGCTGTCCCGGTTGGTGAGCTGGCCCTCGAGTCGTACCTTGTCGTTCGGCTTGCCCGCATAACCCTCGCCCGCCTCGACTTCCAGGTTGTCGTAGACTTTGTATTTGAACTCCCTGGGTTCGCTCCGGATGCTGTAGTTCGATTCGGCGACACAGGAGATCCGGCCATCGGCGACGCTGGGATCCCACACGTAGGAGATGGACTGTCCCGCCGGCTGGATGACATCATTTTCGTCGAAATGGTTATCCTTGTTGAAATCCCAGATGTACTTCTCGATCTGGTTGCCTTTGGTATCGCTGGTGGTCGCTTCCAGACGCACCAGCGATCCGGCCACGCCTACGTAGTAATTGCCATCGCCGTACCAGGATGCATCCGAACCATCGGGCGGCGAAGATGCCATGACCGGACGCTCCCATACTTTGGCATCGATCTGGACCCACGGCAGCTCACGCTTCCTGTCACCTATCTTTTCCGTCACACGACACCGAACTGTGTAATCGCCTGTCTGCGTGAACGTATATCGGAACGTGTCGGTCGTCGTGGTTTCGCGTTTCTTGACCGTTCCCCCGGAGACCACGATCCAATCGGCTTTGGCGACCCGTCCACTCAGTTCTGCCGTGAACTCCCCCTCGCCGTTGAGAACGACGTTCACTTTGTTGTTGCTCCCCTTCTGGGGGCTCGATAGGGTAACCTGCGGCTGTCTTATGTCCAGGACATCGATGCCGCCACCCGTGAATTCGGAGTTATCTTGCCGGACCGTCTTCATGGAACTCCAGCTTGTGGGATTTCCGTTCTCATCGAGATTCCAGCCCACTTTGTACCAACGGCTAGTGCCATTGTCTGGATTGTCGATGCCCATGAGCACCAGGTCAGGGCGTCCGTTGTCATCCAGGTAACTGAGACATGCGCCTCCGCCACTGTTGTAGTGTCCCAGTCCACCCACCTTTCGGATCGATGTCCAGCTCTGGACGTTGCCGCTGGTGTCGAGATCCCAGCCGATGGCATAGCGGAAATGGTTGGCCCCACTGGCATCATCCACCCCCATGAAGATGAGGTCGGGCCGATCGTTGTCGTTGATGTAGCCGAGTGCTACCCCGCCCCCATCCGCATCATTGCCAAGTGCAGGAGGTCCGGATGTCTTGATGCTGCTCCAACTCGATGCGCGCCCATCTGAGCCAATGTCCCACCCAAACGCGTACCTGAACGTATCCGGGCTGCTATCATTCACCCCCATGAAGACGAGGTCGAGTGTGTCGTTGTCATTGATGTAGCCGAGTGCTACACCTCCGCCGTCGTTCTGCGACCCGAGCGCGGGGTTATCCACCTGGATGGTACTGGTTTTCGTGGTACCTCCAAAGCCGGTATCTGGTCGGATGTCCCACAGTACCATATAGCGGAAGTGGTTGGATCCATCAGGGTCGTCGACGGTCATGAGAACGGTGTCCGGGTAATCGTTGTCATTGATGAACCCAACCGCCGAGCCGCCTCCTTGATTGTTGTTGCCCACCGAGTTGCCGAGGTCATTGTACCAATTGTCTTGGACCGTGCCACCTGTGTCCAGGTCATTCCCCCGCCAATAGACGATATAGTCGGCCCCATCTAGAGCTGCGACCCCCATCAGAAACAGGTCAGGTTTGTTCACATCCGCCAATGCTGCCGGGCTGACCAGCAGGGCGAGAAGGACCATCCAGCCAGCTACCCATCCCCACGGTGCAACAGATTTTAGTGACGTTCTTTCCATCATAGCTTCCTCCTCACATCAAGGCGAACTCAGTGCGGAACGCTCTCGTTGGACTGCCGAACCCAACAGCTCCATCGGGATTTGACCATCCCGATGGAGCTGTTTTGTAATCTACCGGGTTTGATTTCGGGTCGTCTGGAGTATGCTCTGCCCCACCCGGATCTGCCGATTCCAATTGCCGCTTCATGCAGGAGCAAGCTGCGTGCCGGCAAGAGGAAACGCGGGTATGTTGGTGGAAATAGGTAAGCACTGATAGGTTCAGTAGATCACATTTCTTGGTTTGTAGTGAGCCACGCAGTGCAACGGAGTGGCGTTGCAACGGCACTCCACTCTGTTCCGTGCCTCACTACGAACACAATATTGTGAAGTACTGAATCTACGATTTTGCAGGGAGAGAGGAGAAGCTGAAAGTGATGTGAATTCGTGAAAATTCGCATGAATTCGCTATCTCGTTGCGAATTCTCGCGAATTCACATAGGTTCTTGGTAGACTTGAGAGCAAGCTCGAACGCCCAATTCTGCCGAGTTGCAGCTTTTGACATGGCAAAAACAGTCAGGATTTCCCTTGTGTCCTTCTTGGTGATTTTGACCAAAGTCTAACCCACATATCCTGACCCCCTCTCTTGACATATTACCGCGACACTTCATGGTGTGATATTTGAAACACGGAATGGAAGTGTCCCAGGGCACGGCAACCGCGCCCCTACATTTGTCTGGTTGTCGTAGGGGCAAGGCTTTTCCTTGCCCCGGTTGGGAAAATGGCTTACATCGAACTCACGTTAAATAACCTTTGTACTCCATCATGGTTCTATACCTGCCTCGATCAGAAAACGTCGCATTGTTCTAACAGCCCCTTTGTCTGTTTCTTTGCGCGGATGGGGCCGAAGAGTATATTATCGCGGAATCAGCACGTCAAGATTGGCGGCAGCCTCTACTACCACCCGAACGCATATCCGATATTCCCTTTTGGGGCGACACCTCCCAGAATCACCCCACGCTCTTTGTCATAGCGAATCCCCATGACTTTCCCATTCGCCCAATCACCGATTACCTGAACCTCATGACCTCGGCGTTGGAGTCCCGCAATCACTTCCTTCGGAATCCGTCCTTCGACCACCATGCGACCCAAGTAGTGAGCACGTGGATAGAACGACGAAGGGAAATGCACGGAATGTACCGTGGGAGCATCCAATGCCTCCTGAATGTTCATACCAAAGTCCACATAATTGAGGAAAAACTGGAGCGTCCATTGATCCTGGCAGTCGCCGCCCGGGGTTCCGAAGGCCATGAAGGGTTCACCCGCCTTCGTGACTAACGAGGGTGTCAGCGTCGCACGGGGACGCTTTCTCGGCGCAAGGGCGTTCG
>JAJRTO010000385.1 GCA_024278235.1 Candidatus Poribacteria bacterium | reverse complement strand
TTCGGGAGGGGTCGTGCTGCCACCTGTCCCATTCTCATGGGTGGGATGCACCAACGTGTTCTCCGGAGGTATCGGTGTGCGAGAGTCTGTGTTCATAAGCTATTTGAAGGCTGTCGTCAAAGGGCTTTGGAAATCGGGCTTTCGCCGCATCCTCATTGTGAATGCACATGGAGGAAACTTCTATGCATTGCGGAGTTTTCCTCATGATTTGCTCAAGGAGGATGGGATCCCTGTGTTATGCATCTATGGTCTGGGCAACTCGGATGAAGCACGCAAGATCATGCAGCGGGCAGGTGGCGAAGCCGGCGGCTTAGTCGGGGCACTACGTCTGCTCGGACGAGAGGATCTGGTTGAGGTCGTTCAGGAGAACACACGTCGCGCTATCACCGAGTTCGGTGACAATCCAGACGTGCAGTTGGAACCGCAGGCTGCGCGAGAAGCGCGGAAACTGGGAGTTGTGGGGCACGACTATTCTCATGAGTGTCTGCATGTGCAGCCCAATTCGCATCTGGATCCGGACGCCGGTGCGGAATCGCTGCGGAAGGCGGCCGAGCATGTCGTCCGTGTGCTGGACCACTTCCGTGTCTACGTTGACGCTCTCATCACGGAAACTTCGTCCTAAAAGGATCGGTTCATCAGGAATTAGAGCGACCTTACCATCTCTTCAAGAATCAATCAAGCAGGATGACAGAAAGAACGGGAGGGGAAAATGGCTCTGCGGATGCTACGAAGTTCATTCAGAGCAAGCTGGACAAGGCAGTGGAAACTGGTGGGAAGGTATAGAGGAGATTAGGATGAAGAAACACAGAGTTGCTCAGGTTGGAGTCGGTGGACGTGGGAGAATACATGCAGATGCGTTTCTGAAACTATCAGATCGCTTTGATCTCGTGGGATTGTGCGATCTTGACAGGGAGAAACTGAACGCTTATGCCATTGGCAAGAACTTGTCATCTGGCATCCTTTACGTTGATGCGGAGAAAATGCTGGCTGACACCAGGCCGGATGTTTTCTGCTTTGTGACTCAACCTAATCTGCGTCTGCCCATGGCTGAACTGGCCGGGAAGTATGGTGTGAAGGGACTGGCCTTCGAGAAACCGATGGCCACATCATTAAGAGAAGCATGGGCCATCACGAAACTGTGCAGAGAAAACGGCATCAAAGCGATTGTGTGCCATCAACACAAGTATCTTACCTCTCTGCAGAAGATGAAAGAAATCGTTGATTCGGGTGACATTGGCGAAGTCATTTACGTTAACGCCACGTGCCAGGCATGGTTAGCTCAGTTGGGCACACACTACATGGATTACATCCTCTGGGCTAACAATGGAAGCCGGGCCAAGTGGGTTGTAGGGCATGTTCATGGGAAGGAACTGCTAAGCGATCATCATCCATCGCCCAATTATACGACAGGGCATCTGGAGTTCGAAAACGGTGTTCGGTCCTACTTCGAGTTCGGAAAACTTTCCGCTTCTCATATGCCCAGGGAGCGGTTCTGGGTTGACGATAGACTCACTCTCTATGGAACGCATGGCTATGCCTGGGGGGATGCCAATGGACGCTGGGGGGCATTCACGAAATCTTCCAAAGGTGAGGTCATTGGCGGGGAAGGTGATGTCTGGGAGGTACAGCAGTCCACCAGGCTCCAGCCATTATATCTGGCGGAATTCGCTGACTGGCTCGATGATGACAGCAAGATACACCCATGCAACATCAATATATCCTATCACGGCTATGAGATCCTGGAGGCCGTCTGCATCAGCGCAATGGATCATATCCGCGTCGATCTGCCAATCGCTCCGGAGGAATGCCAGGATATCTTCGAGCGGATGCGGCGTGAATTGCCCGACTGTCCAGAGCGGGGTCGACCAGCAGGACCCAGTGAATGGGGATAGGCTTCTGTCCTGGGGTGTGCCACAGACACGGTGCGCTTGGTGTGGACCGTCGCTTCCTCTCCGTGGCGTCTTGCTTGGTCCAGTCGACTCTTGAGAGAAGTCAGACGTTTGCCTTTCTGGGGTTTGGGTCCTCGTTTGCCAGGGACAGGTTCCCCCGGGAAGTCGAACAGACGCGCATCCAGTCGCAGTTTCGAGATGAGAGACCAGCCATGCTGGAGACAACCATGTGCCAAACGCACACACGCAAAGCCTCCAGCCCCTATCAGATACACCTTCCGTCCTGCACAGCGGTCAGCCTTCAGCCATCGACCTGCTTTCAGCCATCGACTCACCACATGCACCAGTTGCGGACTCCAGTCGATACTGGTCTTGTGACGTCGTCCTGCCGCTTGGTTGGCCGACTCCGAAGGCGTCAGCACCGTGAAGAAGGGCAATCCCCAGGCACGCTGGCTCCAGGGCAAGGACACCAGCAACTGAAAACTCAGCCACTTCAGACCGAAACAACGCACCACATGCTTGTGCGTGGAACGAACCGCATCCCGGTAGCAACCCTTCGCCTTTATCTTGACACCACCTCTCCGTTCGATGGTCTCATCCACTCCTATCAGCAGTGGGACGTCGGCAGGCACCAAAGCCACCAGCAGACCCAGCAGTATCCTGGCACCGGCTATCCCAGACCAACGGGCGCGATTGAGAACCCGGTGGTAGTTGGTGAAGTGGCGTTCATTCCCCAAGCCCATCACGCGAAGACAGGAAGTCACCGTGCGTGCAGCACGGCAGAGGATGGCCCCGGTCAGAAGCACGTCAGCATGCGACCAGACGCGCGCGGAAAACAGTGGCGCAAAGGCACCGAGAACGGATATAATCGTGTCGGACATTGTCAAGCTTCTTGGTTAGAGTGGGACAGACAAACAAGACTCACCGAGAAAACGGCAGATGTCCATCATTTTTTCTAATGGCCAAAGTTGAGATGTAGAGAACGGAGTCATAGAAGGGAAGAACGGGAGGAGGTGGGTTCTGGGCTCTCAGGCCACAAACAAGCCGGGCAGAAGGAAAAGTTCCCCATTGCCCGGCCCTATTGGTGGAAGATGGAAGGCGGGATCCGTTTTCCATCTTCCATCTTCCATCTTCCATTCTCCTACTTCACAATCACCATCCTGCGCATGTCGGAGAAGTCTCCAGCGGTGATGCGATAGAGGTAGATACCACTGGCGACTTGTTCGCCGGTGGCGTTCTTGCCATCCCAGTAGGCGGCTGCGGGGCGTTCCACATAGTGCCCAGCGGAACGTTGTCCCAGGTCGAGCGTGCGAAC
>JAJRTO010000384.1 GCA_024278235.1 Candidatus Poribacteria bacterium | reverse complement strand
AGCAAGGGCTACGGGCTCTGGAAAACATTGCACACAGATCGGCTCAGGAACTCAACTTATCTGAAGAACGGTGCATCCATTACCTCAAACATCACATCCAGTATGACCTCGGCGAGGCAGAGATCTTGGGCCTCCAGCTTTTCTATCGCTACGCGACGAAATATGATCTGGCGCCAAAAGGTGTACCAACACTGTTTTGCGAAGTGCAACATCAGGTCCCCATGGAGAGCACACATGATCGGCTATCACCGGGGCACAAAAATCCCTCTTGAACCTCTGCCAGGCGTGTGATACAATGTAGTCACCATTGACAACAGAACGAACCGGGTGCCGAACTTTTCGGAGAATAGGGAAGGCAGTGAAAACCTGCCACGGCCCCGCCACTGTAATCGACCGTAGTGTTCCATTCCAGAATGCCACTGGCTCACGCTGGGAAGGCGGAATGGGTGTCGAGAGTCAGGAGACCTGCCCAGGTTCGAGTCGCATAGAGCTTTCGAGGGAAAGCCAAGTGTATGAAGAACGCTCCTCAGCATCCTCGGAATGCTGAGGTTTTTTTGTTCTGCGTGTTTTTCAGTTCGCCAACAGTATCCGCTTTGCGAAATCCCCCTCAATCCCCCTTTACGAAAGGGAAGCTATTCCCCCTTTGCCAAAGAGGGTAGGGGGGATTTGAGATCTCCCTGCGTTGGTGCAATCTTAAACTGAAAATGGTATCAGGAGTACCGGAATGCACATGAAAGGTAGCGAGCCAGAAGGCGGGAAGAAGGCCCTCTGGATGCTTGGCCTGTGGTGCTTGCTGAGCGTGTTCTGGATAGATAACACGCTGGCGGAAGAGACACAAGAATCTCCAGCTATCCAACTTGATGAAATCGTAAGTGCAACCCGTCAACCCACGGTGCTCGAATTCACTTCGGCATTCGGTGAAGTCATCTCGCAAGAGGAGATCCTCGATTCCACCGCAAGATCGCTCGACGAAATTCTGGCCCGCTCCAATGGCATCCAGTTTCGGAACTATGGGCCTGGCGGTCTGAGCTACATTTCGCTCCGTGGTGCTTCCTCAGAACAGGTACTGGTGCTGATCGACGGTGAACGTCTGAACAACGCCCAGTCCGGCGGGGCGGATCTGTCTCAGATTCTGCTGGATGGAGTTCAACAGATCGAGATTCTGAGAGGCGGACAATCTGCACTCTACGGGGCCGATGCGATGGGCGGTATCCTCTATATCGTGACCGGCATACCGCGATCTCCACGCATCGCTCTGGATTCAAGTGTCGGTTCGTTCGGCGCACGTCAGTGGCATACCGATGTAAGTCACCGGTGGCGAAAGTTGAGCGGATCGCTCAGTTACACAAACGATAAAGCGGATAATGATTTCAGGTTTACAGATGCTTATGGACAGCAGCGTACGCGCTCAAATTCGGGCTATGTCCGGCAAAATGTGCGTGCCCGGTTGGAATGGCGAGGGCCGGGGTATCTACGATGCGTCGGAGAACACTATGATGGTGAAATCGGGGTGGCCGGCCCCCTCGGACAGACCAGCGAACTCGCCTACCAGAAAGATCGCACCAACGCATTACGGACTCACTGGGAGCAGACGGTCACAGATTGGTTCCGCTATCAATTGAACGCCCATGTACGTCGCCGAAGCCTGCACTACCGCGCACCCGGACCGTTTGATATCGATGCACTCCATAAATTGAACTCTATCGGGGGCGAAATGCAAGGTACTCTTTCCTGGAATGGGAAAGGCGGGAGCAGAAACCCACTGATTTTTGGGGTAAGTATGCGTCAGGATGCGGTAGAGAGTTCATCTGTCAACGATCAAGAGCGGAACGCTGCAAGTCTTTATCTACAGCAGGAATGGCAATCCCGGGGGGTTTATCTGTTCCCCGCAATGAGGCTGGATACTTACTCCGATTTTGATGCGGGTTGGAGCCCAAAACTGGGTTGGCGGATACCGGTGTCCTCAGGGTTCACACTGAAAGGGAACCTGGGACGCTCCTATCGTGCGCCGGCACTGAATGACCTCTACTGGCCGGAGGATGGCTTTGCGAAAGGGAACCCCGACCTGCGACCGGAGCGATCCTTCGATGTCGATATGGGGGTCCATATGAACATACAGCGCGCTTCGTATCGTTGGACGGGCAATCTGGTTGTGTTTTACAGCCGCTTCAAGGATCGCATCCTATGGAGTCCGGCACAAGAAGGTCGATGGATGCCGGCAAACCTCAATGAGGCGGTAAACCGGGGGATTGAATTTGAACAGCGATTTGAGAAGGGTTTCGTCAACCTGGATATCAGTTACACGCTCCTGAATGCCAAAGACGCAAACGACAAACAGTTGGTCTATGCAGCACGCCATAAACTCAATGGAAACATCCGGATCGGGAACCGCAATCTTTGGGGGAAGTGGTCCAGCAACTACCAGAGCAAAAGGTTCTATACGCGGAGCAACACACGCTGGCTGGACCCCTTCGTGACACACGATCTCCAACTTGGTGTTGGCAAACAGGTTGGAACGCGCCTTTCTTTGAAGTGCATTGGCGAAATCCGGAATCTGTTGGATTCCGAGTATCAGTTGGTAAAAAATTACCCACTACCTGGGCGCGAACTGCGCCTTAAGGTCTCAATTCAACGAGGAGAACAACAATGAAACACTACAGATGGCTCAGTTTACTCTTGGCCATAACCCTGGCATTTATCGGTTGTGGCGATGACGATGATGATGTCCTGGAGCTTCCCAGCGCGGAACCTGTCGCCTATGTCGTGAATCAACTGGCGCTCACCGTTTCGTCCTTTAACACGGCGACCGAGGAGATCCAAAAAGATATCTACAACGTGGGCAATGCCCCCAACGATGTCGAAGTCCGTGGGAACTCGTTGTATGTCATCAACACTCTGGACAGCAATCTACAGATCATCGATCTGGACACCGGGGTTTCCGATTTTGTGGATTTGGGAGAAGGAAGTAGCCCTGAAAAGATGGCATTCGTGAATGATACGACCGTCTATGTGACTGCGGGGATGGCAAACAGTGTCAAGGTCATCGACCTCGCTGGCAAAAGCGTTGTCAAGGAGATACCCGTCGGGACCGCTCCATGGGGCGTTGAAATAAGCCAGGGCAAGGCGTACGTCGTGAATAGCAACTACGATTTTGCCAACTTCGTGGCCAGAGAGGGTTCCGTCTCCGTCATCGACATCGGTGCAGGCGAAGTGATCCAGACGATTGATGTTGGTGTAAACTCACAGGAGATCGCTTTGGATACCCAGGGGAGACTCCTTGTGCTCTGCACAGGGAATTATGGTGATGTGATGGGAAGCATCATCATCATCGATCCGGCAACGGATACAGCGTCAGCCCCGGTAGACATTGGCACGATCCCTTCGGGAATCGCTGTCAGAGACGATGGGGTTGCGTTTATCACATTCTCCAATTTCCTCACCGGCGAAAGTGGTCTGCTCAGCTTCGATACCAATAGTGGGGCACTTACCCATTCCGTTGCCAGCCCACTCATCCCCGGCATTGCAGGGATGGGGATGGCAACGGATAGCAACAATCGACTTTATATTGCGGTGCCTGATTGGGACGGTAGCAGCAAGGACAAGCTGCTGATACTGGACGAAAATGATCAACTGATCGGTACCCATGAAATCGGTGATGGGGGTGGCGCTGCCAGCTTCGTCGCTGTACGGGAATAATCATTCCCGATAGATTCTCATGCCTGAGAATAGGAGATGGAAGGCGATAATTCCTCCTCCCATCTCCTCATTACTGCGTCTCCGTTTCATCCTCAATCCTGGAGTTTTCCATGAAATCTTTCCCTGTTCCCATGATACCCGAACTTAACCAAACAGTAGCATCCGCAGCGGTTGCACGGCAAGATCGACTCACGAAGCCGCCAGGTGCATTGGGACGCCTTGAAGAACTTTCGATCAAACTGGCAGCCATGACGAGCGAACTCGTGCCCGATCTAAGCAGGCGCGCTGTCTTGGTTTGCGCCGGAGATCATGGCGTTGCGGCACAAGGGGTGAGCGCCTACCCACAGGAGGTCACGGCTCAGATGGTGCTGAACTTTCTGGCCGGAGGGGCGGCTATCAACGTATTGGCGCGCCAGATGAACGCGGAAGTCCTTGTGGTCGATGCAGGCTGCATGGCCGATTTCGCAGAGCAGCCACAGTTGATCGCGTGCAAGATTGCCCGGGGAACCAAAGACATCACGCAGGAACCCGCCATGACCTCTCAGGATGCGGAAGCGGCCCTGACTTTGGGGATCGAGATCGCTCACCAGCAACATCAACGGGGCATCAGGCTCCTCGCCGTTGGCGAAATGGGAATCGCGAACACAACCTCTGCAAGTGCTATCACAGCCGTATTGACGGGCTACCCTCCCCGGGAGGTCACAGGACGTGGCACCGGAGTCGATGATGCACGCCTCCAGCACAAAATAGCCATCGTGGAGAAGGCTATTCGGATCAATCGACCGGATCGCAATGATGGACTCGATGTGCTCTCCAGGGTGGGTGGGTTGGAAATTGGTGTCATGGCGGGGGTTATTCTCGGAGCGGCAAGTCAGCGAATCCCCGTTGTGATCGATGGATTCATCAGTACCGCAGCAGCACTGATTGCATCCACCCTGTCACCAAAAGCCGTGCATTACCTGTTGGCAGGACATCGCTCGGTGGAACCGGGACATCAGAAAGCTCTGGCAAAACTTGGATTACAGCCGATCCTCGATCTGGATATGCGTCTGGGAGAAGGTACAGGTGCTGTGTTGGCATTTGGGATCCTCGACGCGGCAGTCAAAATCCTGGCAGAGATGGCGACGTTCGAGGAAGCTGGCGTCAGCGAGGAGTAGCGATATCCGATCTCTTCTGAGCGCGTTCGCATTGCTGACGATCTGTCCCATACCGGTGAAGTGGCTGCCGGAAGAAAGCACTCCTCCGGGACATTCGATGGCATGGTTCCCACTCGTCGGTACATGTATCGGATTGGTTCTGGCCATCACCGCATTTGCCCTCTCCCATCTGCTGCCGATCCACGTCGTTTCTGTCTTACTGCTCATCGTATGGGTTTGGCTCAGCGGGATGCTGCACCTGGACGGTTTCTGTGATTGCTGCGATGGATTGTTCGTGGCGGCCTCATCTGAAAGACGACTCGAAATCCTCAAAGATTCGCGAGTAGGAGCCTATGGAGTCACCGGAACGGTTCTGCTGCTACTGACCAAGTACGTGCTACTGGACACCTGGCTCCAACAGACAGACTCTCTACTCCCTTTGATAGGAATACCGGCGCTCGGGCGTTGGGTGATGGTATTGGCTGCTCGTTTCTTCCCCTATGCGCGCCGGGAGGGGATGGGAGGATACTTCCGTCAGGGATTGGGTTGGCTTCAGGTTATCATCGCAACGGGGACGGTTCTGGGTGTCCTTCTGATAACAGTACCGTTACGACATCTGTTCGTGTCTGTGGGTGTCATTCTCCTTTTCCTGGTCGGGTTCGGGAAATGGGCTTCCCAACGTCTTGGCGGTGGCATCACGGGAGATGTCTATGGTGCCATCAATGAGTGTGTGGAGGTGTTATGCCTTCTGATCGCGGTAACTTGGGGTTCTCTTTCCGGCTAGGCTCCACATCCTATGTCTATCCAGCAGATATCTTGCCCAATGTGGAACACCTTGCACCGATTGTAGACGACATCGAACTGGTGCTGTTTGAAGTCGATGACGGCCCCAGCAACCTTCCAGACACAAACACTTTGGATAAGCTCCAGGAGTTTGCAGATAGCTATGAGTTGACCTACACCGTCCATCTTCCGTTGGATCTGCGTCTCACAGCTCATGGGCGTGAACAGGATGCCTCGTTGATCAAAGCCAGGCGCGTGATCGAAACCGTGCGTTTACTGAATCCTTATGCCTATATTGTCCATCTGGATGGTGGCGAACTTGCGGAGCCTGGATTCGATGTGGGACGCTGGCGAGAGCAGGCAAGACAATCGCTTGAGATTGTGAGTGATTGGGCAGGCGATACATCAAAGATTGCTGTAGAGAACCTGGAAAAATACGATCCATACTGGATTGCATCGGTGCTGGAGACAGTTCCGGTCAGGTTCTGCATCGATATCGGACACCTGTGGATGCAAGGTACGGATCCGATCTCTTACCTGGAGCAACATCTGGAACGTACCTCTGTGATGCATATTCACGGGATCGAGGAACGCGATCACAAATCTCTCCAGCATGTGCCGACGGACATCCTGGACCGTGCGATGCATTACCTACTGGCCTCCGGTTATCATGGTGTGCTCACGTTAGAAGTGTTCTCCAGGAACGATTTCTTT
>JAJRTO010000383.1 GCA_024278235.1 Candidatus Poribacteria bacterium | reverse complement strand
GGTGGTTTCCAATGCGAGGGTCTATTTCGATGATGTGTCCGTCGAGGGTGAAAACATCCCGGATCGGGGGCCCACCGGGTTTGCCGTTGAAGGGGCCGGGAAGCTCAGTGTTCGCTGGGCGGATCTAAAACAGCCATAGTCCTGTCACGCAGCAGAATGTTGTAATCTCCGCAAAAAAGGATAGAGCCCGGCAGTGGCTACCAGCACGAACGTTCCCATCAAGAGATAGGCTCCGTGTAAATTCCAACCATAGAGCATCGTGGCAACGATGGGGCCCAGAACCCTCCCAAGACTCAGGAAAGAATCCATCATTCCCATCGCGGTGCCCTGTCCTGTTGGTGTGATCTTAGAAATCCAGGATGCGTTCGTGGGGCGGATGATCTGGCTCCCGAGTCCCGCGAGGGTGACATAGATCGTCAGTGTCACCAGATTCGTGGAGAAAGGCATCAACAGAATACCCACTGCAAGCGCGAAGAGGCCGATGATCGTCAGTTTCATCTCCTTGAATCGATTGATAAGCCTGCCGAGTGCGCCACCCTGAATTCCCACAGCGAGGACTCCCATCACGGTGAGTATGATCCCGAGTTCACGCGCCCCTGCATCAAATAGATCCCGTAGCAGGAGAGCGATGATGACCTCCCCACCTGAAAATACAAAGGTGTTCAGCAGTGCGACCAGGAAGAGAGGAACAAGGGGATGCCGGAAGGCGTTCCACAGAGACAACCTATCCTCCAAATGTTTCCCTCGCTTCCCGGGAGACAGCGACTCTGACAGGTAAATATATGCAACGGGCACTGTGAGCAGGGAAAGCCCACCTGCCAGAAAGAAGGGCACCTCATAGTGCACTTTGCCTCCCCAATGGCTGAGCAGCCCTCCAATCGCCGGTCCAAACACAAACCCCATGCCCATCGACGCGCCGATCAACCCCATGCCATGTCCACGGTTATGTTCGTCGGTCACATCGGCAACGTACGCCATGACAGTTGGGAGTGCTGCCGCTGATAGAAATCCTGCCAGGGCCCGAACGCCAAAGAGCATCCCCATGCTCTTTGCCAGACCAAAGAGGATCAACGTCAGACCACTCCCGGCAAGTCCAACCAGGATGATCGGCTTACGACCACGTTGGTCGGATAACCGTCCCCAGAAAGGCGTAAACAGAAACTGCATTGCTGAGTAGAGCGCCATGAGGATACCGATCTCCACTTTGGCGCGTTGGCTGTTAGGGTTCTCTTGAAAGGTCTGAACAAAATAGACGATATTAGGGATGATGATGCCAAAACCGAGCATCACCAGAAACATGATCAGGCACAGTATGGCGAGAGTCCGTTTGTGCATAGGGGTCACTTTCTACAAGTTGATGACATCAAGTTTCGATTGTAAACCTATGATTTTCAATGTGCGATTGGCAATTTTCAATACACCTGAAGGCCGGGACTCATGGTATATGGATGTGCATAAGCTCATAGACGACTACTCATGCCTGAGAGCTTCGGTTGGCAACATGCGGGCTGCTTTATTTGCGGGATACAAACCAAAAAAGATGCCAATCGCTGCTGAGGTGAGGAAGGCGATGATTGCTGCTTCCATAGACACGACGGCCGGCCACTCTACATCAGGAAGCAAGAACTTTGTGACTGCCAGAGATGCTGCGGCACCAATCCCGGCTCCGACAAGAATCCCTAATATTCCACCTATCAGGCTGATGACCACGGATTCACTCAGAAACTGCATCAGAACATCCGCGCGCTTCGCACCGATTGCCTTGCGCAAGCCTATCTCGCGGGTACGTTCTGTAACCGACACAAACATGATATTCATGATACCGATACCGCCCACGAAAAGCGCGATACTTGCCACCCCTCCCAACAGCACCTGAAGGATCAGGCTGACACGTTCAACGCTATCCAATGCCTCTTTGATGCTAAAATACTCAAACGCCTTGTCTGCATCCGGATGTCGGCGCAACATCGCCAGCTTCACCTCGGCCAGGGCCTGATCAATGACCTCAAAGCTATGCGATTGCACGAACAGCACTCCGATGAGATCCCGGCCGATGAAGTATCGCTGCATGGTTGTAAGAGGCATAATGGCCGTATTATCCCATCCCTCAGAGGCCATCTTATCCCCCTTTTCCTTCATCACACCGATAACGGTCAGGCGTACTCCAGCAACTTTGATCTCCCGACCGATGGGATTTCCTCCGTCAAACAGATCCTTCTGAATCTCGGTTCCAATCGTGCAAACACGCCGTGCGTCGTCGACGTCCTCGTTACTGAAGAAGCGGCCCTGTACCACACTCCAATTGTGACCTTCCGTGTAAGACGGTGTACTGGCTGCAATATTGATTGTCTTCTGCATTCCTGCGAAGGAAGAAGGGAGGGTAAAACCTGAGATCTCAGGAGTGACATTCTTCACCGAGGGACAGGTTGCCTCAATTTCAATGACATCTTCATACTCCAGTTTGGATGAACTCCGGTTGGGCACTCGTTTGCCGTTTTCTTCCACTTCATCGGGACGCCAGACGACAACCATATTGGCTGCACCGACTCGCTGAAGTTCTCCTAACACCAATAGTTGTGCGCCTCCTCCCACCGAGACCATCCCAATGACAGCCGCAATGCCAATGATGATCCCAAGCATGGTGAGGATGGTGCGCATTTTGTTCTTCCTGAGTGCGTTAAGTCCAATAAAGAGCGCCTGAGAAAATTGCATGAATCATACTCTTTCCGAATGGAGGTTCAGTACCTCACATTTTCGCCGTAGGAGCGTCTTCCTGGACGCGATCATCGTGGCCGGGAGGCCACTCCTACCATAGAATTGGGATCGACTGAGGTTTGCAAGGAGATTGGCGCGGGTGGTACCAGTATCCTTGATTCGTATCTCAAATCCAAGTCGTTTCCAGAAGCTCTCAGCTTCCCGATTTCCGCACACATATATCTTCAGAGCACTCTGGGATGACCAAAACCGTCATTGACGACGTGAGTGCGTGCGGGGATTTCGGCCTTGTCCGGAATGGTAAGATCAATGGCAGAGATGTTCTCGATGATAGTACCATCACCGACCCGGACATTCTCCCCGAGATGAATTTCGCCTGGCTGAATCGTTGAACTCCTGACAGTACCGATAACGACCGAAGATCCGATACGACATCCTTGGCCGATTTCAACGAAACCATAGATTTCTGTATTGGTTCCTACTGTGGAGTAATCTCCAATCTTGACAGGGCCAAACAATCCGGCATCTGTACCGATCCGCACAAAATCGCCGATGATGGGATGGCGCAATCGGACTTTTGTGCTTAGCCCACCAAGGGTGCAAGGATAGATGACGCAGCCCGATCCGATCACACCGGTCTGCCCTGTGGTAATGCCTCGATGAGGATGTTCGAGGAAATTAGCATCCCCGATCTGAGTTTCAGGATGTAGATCTGCCTGATAATAGCGACCACAGAGTTCAGCAATGGCACGAGGCAGTAGTGGTACGGGAACTCGACATAGATCAAGATTGCTTTCTGTGGGTTCTAATCTTGCCAGAGTGTTGGCAACATCATGGTAAAACAGAATTCGCCACCCGGGATAGGTGCTCATCACAAGCTGCATCTGATAGTCAAAAACAGATACCAGACCGAGTTCGCGCAAGAAACCCTGATAAAGTTCAAAACTCCTTTGGGCAATGGCGTTGTCTATTTGTGTCCCGATGTCCAGTTCCGCAAGCTTTTCATGGGATTGTCCGTTGTAAAGTAGATAAGCATCCCATACTGCCGGATCTCTCAAGGAGGCGAAACGGTTCCATAACGCACGTTGCTTCAAACGCGGTAGCTCCCAGAGCAATGCAAATGTGGTTTCTAAGGCACAATCTTCGTGTAGGGGTTCATTGGATGCGGCCAGGAAGGATTGACTGATCATCGCAAAGAGTTGGTCCGCGATCTCCTCGATTGCTTCGGCGAGGATCCGCTTCTGGTGCTGTGGATGTGGAGCATTATGCGATCCGGGGGCAACGCACTCTAATAGATTACCCAGCACTGTCTCAAGTATATCTCGGTTCACGAACCCTCGCCCAGAGCGCAGGGAGAGGATATCCCGGCTGATGCTATCGACACGTAGCACCCTGAGTTCATCTACCGAATAGATCGGACGGATCTGCTCCAATAGTTGGTTCAAAAGCAGGTGTTTTCGACTCTCATAGGAAGGATCAAAAAGCGTCGATTCAGCCATGCCGTTCTCACTCCATATATCAAAGATTTCACGAGTTTCCACGTAATTATAGCAAACGGAAGGATCATGCGGCAAGACTAAAGACAGTTGATGGTCGCGGGTTCTCGACTTTCCGCTGGAAGGGTACTATTTACAGAGGTAGCATCCTCTGTTATAATAGGCTCAGTAGTTCACATTTTTTCAGATGACTCCCGACGGATTGACAAATCTGTCGGCAGGTTTTCATCCTTACT
>JAJRTO010000382.1 GCA_024278235.1 Candidatus Poribacteria bacterium | reverse complement strand
GCTTACGTTAATTGCCGGCATTTACGGCATGAACTTCCGCTACATGCCGGAGCTCAAATGGCACTACGGCTACCCGGCTGTGCTCGCAATTATGCTTGCCATAGCCGGGGGTTTGCTCTGGATTTTCCATCGCAGGGGCTGGTTCAGGTGAGTTAATTCAATAACGCCTTCGCGTAACGCAATATTGTAAAGGTCAGATTATGATTAGATTTGTTATAGCTGCTATAATAGTAAACCTATGATGCAGACCCGTCCGTGTCCACCTCCTGCAAGCAGGGTAACGACGGAAACCAGAGTCAGGCGGAGGAGATGGAAAACATGACCGAGATTGAGAACAGATGCTTGCTGGTGGAAGAGATGTCCAGGTGCTCAGGCGTCAGCCATGATACCCTGCACCGATGGATATGTAAAAAGCAGATACCTGGGCACAAGATTGGCCGACTCTGGAAGTTTCGGAAGGAAGAGATTGACGAGTGGGTAAAGTCAGGCCTGTTTACGCGCGGTGACAAACAGGCAGACGGAACAGCGGTACCTGATTCTCAGAATCCAGCCCGAGGGAAAAAGTAATGGATGTTTTGCTGACATTCACAGGGTTTCATGACCCCTATTTCAAGGGACTGGTCGACCAGGAGGAACAGCCTGGCCCTATCCTTTCCCTGTTGAGCACACGCTCGTTCGATCATATTTTTCTTTTCGACACACCCAGCACGCAAAGAGTTACTGAGGAAACGGAAGACGCCATTTCAAGGCTCCATCTTGACAGCGAGGTTCACGTTCTCGAAATCAACCTTTCCGATCCGACCAACTACCAGGAGATATTCAAGGGCCTCCGGGTCCACATCCATAGCATCATTGAGGGTTTTTCTTCAGCCCGTTTCTTCGTTGCCGTCGCCTCTGGAACCCCTCATATGCATGCCTGCTGGGTTCTCCTCACGGCGTCCGGCGAAATTCCCGCCCGCATTCTCCATGTGCGACCTCCGCGTTTCGTCACGAAGGAACATCCGCTTGTGAGCGAGGTGGATTTGTCCTATCGGGATTTTCCTACTGTCAGGTTCCAGGACAGGTCGATCACGGTTGAGGAAAGCGAAGTCGATGTCAACTCTGTCAGGGTACAACTCGGCATCGTGGGGGATCACTCCGCGATGCAGCGTTCACTGGAGATGGGTGCGATGCTGGCCCCATCACAAGCCCCGATTCTCATTCTGGGCGAAACCGGCACAGGCAAGGAGCTGTTCGCCCGGTACATCCACAGACTAAGTAGGAGACCGCAGGGAGCCTTCGTCCCTGTAAACTGCGCGGCAATTCCGGAAGACCTTGTCGAAAGCCTGCTGTTTGGTCATAAGAAAGGTGCCTTTACCGGAGCAGTCAATGACCAGGTCGGCAAATTCGACACAGCGGACAAGGGAACTCTCTTTCTGGATGAACTTGGAGAGCTGCCCCTGCTGGCACAGGCCAAACTGCTACGAGTTCTCCAGGATGGGTTGGTGGAGCCGATCGGACAAGCCAGGGCGCATAAAGTTGATGTGCGGATTGTGGGTGCAACGAATCGGGATTTGCGGAAACTGGTAAGGCAAGGGAAATTCCGCGAAGACCTCTTTTATAGGCTCAATGTTGGTGAAATCAAACTGCCTCCGCTTCGAGAAAGGCGCTCCGACATCCCCAAATTAGCGCTTCACATTCTTGATAGGCTGAACAGCTCGTTGCGGCGACCAAAAAGGCTGTCGACGGGAGCTTTATCGAGATTACAATCTCACAACTGGGCGGGGAACGTTCGTGATCTTGAGAATGTCATTGAGCGATCTGTTCGTCTCTGTCGCCAAGATGTTCTGGATGCAAATGATCTCCTGATTACGGAGCCTGTCACATATGCAGATCCACTGGATGTGCTTCCATATCCGTATGAGGGATTTTCACTGGATGAGTTCCTTGGCAGCGCCCGAAAACAGATGCTGCTCCGGGCACTGGAAGCAGCGAATGGAAATCAAAGTCAAGCGGCTCGAATGCTGGGAATCACACCACAGGCGGTGCACAAATTCCTCCAGCAATCGAAATCGAAAGCTTAAACCGGAGTTTAAAATATTTCAACCTGGATTGAAAGATGAGATGAAGGAGAGGCAAACCCCAAAAGCGGTAATACAAGGAATATCAATAGGTTATACCTTTTCGCGAAGTGTGGCATGGGACTTGCTTTATTCGGAACACAGAAAGATTAACCAATATTCCGAAACCAGAAAGGAGCAACCATGTCAAATTTCAGGGTCACATCAATTATCGACGGGGATACATTCGAGGTTTCCCCTCAGTGGAAATGGAACGGCGAAACCGGCACACGTGTCCGGCCAACGGGTTATGACGCCCCCGAGCTGCACACCTACGGAGGCCAAGCCGCAAAGGACAAACTGTCGAGACTCATTTATGGAGAAGAAGTCGAACTGCGGACGGCCTATAAAGTTGACCGCGGGCGGCTTGTTTGCGACGTCTACTTACGAGGCAAGAACCTCGCTGACTACTTTCCCGAATACCAATAGAGGATGGTTCTGTGATGGCACGGAATGAACGGACAACTTGCAAGGAGCTGATCGAGCCAGCTCTCACCCAGGCCGGGTGGGAGTGGAAAGAGCAGCTGCGTATTGGCCCGGGCCGTGTCAACATCACCGGCGAGAACATGTATGATGAGACACAGGAGATTATTGCCGATTATCTTCTGCTTTATCGTGGCATCCCGCTGACCATCCTCGAAGCCAAGGCCGAGTCCGAGAGTGCCGCCGATGGAATACAGCAAGCTTCGCGCTACGCGCGCCGTTTGTTGATTCGATTCTCCATAGCATCCAACGGCAAGGACTGGATTCTCACTGACAACGACACCGGTCATTTTGAGTCCCTATCAACACCGCCAACGCCCGAGGGCATTGTCAGCCGGCTTGGTGTCACCATTGACTGGGATCGATGGGAGGCCTCATTCACGGCGGGATACCACGTCGATCAAATCACTCGCAAGACGGTTCGTCCCTATCAGGAGATGGCGATAGCCAAGACCCTTTGGCAGTTTGCGCAGGGGAAAACCCGCGCATTGTTGCTCATGGCCACTGGTACCGGTAAGACCTTTGCGGTGTTCCAGCTCATCTGGAAGATGATGAACGGCAATGCTCTCAAGCGGCAGCACGTGCTGTTTCTCACCGACCGTAACAGCCTTAAGGATCAGGCTTATCGCGCCTTCGCCGCCTTCACGGCGGATTAGCGCGTAACCATCGACAAGGAAACCGTTGCCAATGGTAAGCACCTGGTTGGCAAGGTGTTCTTCGCCAATTACCAGACCCTCGATGAGGAGCTGGATAGCAAAAAGGTCTATGAACACTACGACCCGGACTTCTTCGATCTCGTGGTGGTTGATGAGTGTCATCGCTCCGGATTCGGCGATTGGTTCGGGGTACTCCAACATTTTGACTCTGCACTGCAACTCGGCCTTACCGCCACCCCGCGCGAGCTTGAGGAAGGTACGCGCGCGCTGACTGAGGAGGAGAAGCGACGCGACACCTATCATTACTTCGGCGAGCCCATATACATATACAGCATCAAGCAGGCCATCGAGGATGGATACCTCGTGCCCTATCTGCTCGAGGAACGTATCACCAACATCGACGAGGATGGCTACATCGGCCCCGACGGCAAGCTTTACACAACTTCGAATTTCGAGCGCAATATCCGTATGCCGGATCGCACCCGGACTATCGCCGAGGATCTGTGGAATATCTTCGGCAAGTACGGTCTGCGTGATGAAAAGACCATCGTTTTTTGCGTGGACGACACCCACGCTGCCTTCATGGCTCAGGAACTGCGTCGACTGGCTGGTGACAACGACTACGCGGCCCGCATTACCAGGGCCGAGCGCAACAGCCACCAGTTGGAGCGCAACTTCGCTATAGTCGGTCCCAGCAAGCCGCGCATAGCCGTAACCGTTGATCTGCTGACCACCGGTTACGATGCGCCGGACGTGAGAAATATCGTCTTTGTTCGCCCGCTACGCAACGCGATCCTCTACAAGCAGATGAAGGGGCGTGGAACACGCCTCTGTGAGGATATCAACAAGCGTTACTTTACGATTTTTGACTATTCCGGTGCGAGTCAGCTTG